>CAZPCG010000091.1:0-7510 GCA_964584875.1 uncultured Spirochaetota bacterium | reverse complement strand
TCCCCTTTCGAGAGCTTTTCATGAGGAAATGAACCAGCGGCCGCCGTAGTGAGCACCCGAAGGATCCCACTACCACCCCTTACATCCTGCGACCTCACCGCGTAGCCATCCATGGCAGATTTATCAAAGGGCGGAATGTCGATATCGGCTATGACATCCTCGGCCAGCACCAGTCCGTAGGCATCGAGGTAGTTGACCTCTGTTTCCGGCAGCCTATCGGCGTTTTCAAGTACGATTCGGAGAGCTTCACCGATTGAAATCATGGATGTAACCGTTTCCCCAATTATCCCATGTTGTGTCCATGAAACATTTTGCACAGGAGATTACACAATGTATCATTAATTAAACATCGGAGGGATGGCCGGTCAACTACTTTGGAATCAGTACCACTGAACCGAGGATACTTTGAAGACCACCCACACTTCCTTTCCCGGAAGGAGGTCGAGTGTTCTTGCCGCATACCTGGTGACACAGCAGATAAAGGGAACACCCCCGATCTGTACCTCAAGCCGCACCTTTTCAGAATCTCTCTCCGGAACCATGTGGCTGATACTTCCCAGCAGAACATTCTGAGCAGAAATCTGAACTGGCTTCTGAGTTGAAATCATGATGTTGGAAGGGCTTAGAAGTGCAAGGGCATTAGCCTCAGGCGGCCGCAGTGCCCGGACCATCTGGCCGTCTGGCAGTACCTTTGCCCAGAGGCCGTCATGATCTGGAACCCAGGGACCGCCTAGCAGATTGTCAGTACCGGAGCCAACAATGCGCCCTTCGTGCATCCTGATCACGTCAGTAGTAATATCATGCAGCCAAACTGGATCATGGCTGGCAATAACGAGCGTCGTATGATACTCCTCCCGCACCCTCTCAATTGCCTTTTTTACTAAAAGGGCACTTTCACGATCAATATTTGCCGTTGGCTCATCCAGCAGCAGCACCTCCGGAATGAAGACGAGCCTTGCGGCGAGCGCAACCCTCTGCGCTTCCCCACCGGAGAGCTCAAACCACCGCCTGTGAGAAAACTTCTCCGGAGGAAGCCCAACGAGATGCAGCACCTCCTTCACCCTTTCCTGCAGGTTTTTCCTGTCACCCCGGGCTTTCAACCCATAGGCGATATTCTCAAAAACAGATCTCTTGAGAAGATAGGGCTCCTGGATGAGGAGCGTTACCTGAAGCCTGCAGGATGTATCGCCCTGTAAAATACATTTGCCTTTGAAATACACCCTGCCCGAGTTTGCCTGCTCGAGGAAGGCGAGAATTCTCAGGAGGGTGCTCTTCCCGCTGCCGTTCGGTCCGACCAGGCCGAGGGAAACACCCTTCTCAATGGAGAGATGAGGAATCTCAAGTAAAAAATTGTTGCCGTACCTGTGCCTCAGATACACAACTTCGTACAGAAAGGTTTCGCTCACGGCACACTCCTCTTGCAGAGCTGTACAACCCAGTTAACAATAAAGGCCAGGAGAAGGAGTACAAGCCCCAGCGCAATACCCATGGCAAACTCCCCCTTCCCCGTCTCCAGCGCAATGGCTGTTGTTATGGTCCTCGTATACCACTTGATGTTTCCCCCTATCATCATGGAAACGCCAACCTCTGAGATTGCCCTTCCATAGGCCGATACCGCAGCGGCTAAAACTGCATATCTGGATTCGTATATCGCGCTGAGAGCCACTCGCCTTCCTCCGGCACCCAGGGTGAGAACAGTATGCCTGAACCTCATATCGAGGTGGTCCACCGCTGTGGCTGTCAGTGAAACTACTATGGGAAGTATGAGAATCGTCTGTGCGACTGCAACTCCCGGGATGGTGAAGAGCATACCAAGGTTTCCAAGCGGTCCCCTCCTTGAGATGAGGGCATACACGAAGAGGCCAACGACTACGGTTGGCATAGCAAGCAGGGTATCCACCACAGCCCGTATCTGTCTTTTGCCAGGAAAGTTGTGGTATCCGAGAATGAACCCGCAGGGAATGCCTATGAGGAGACTTGCGGAGATCGAGAGGGATGATACTTTTAGTGTAGCGAGGATCGCCGAATATGTCTCAGGGTCACCACGGGCAAGTAGTTTTACCGCCGTGACGAAACCCTCTCCAATGTATCCCATAGAAGCTGCCTCATAGTGAGATGGGTCAGAGGAACGGGCCTCCCACTTCAATGTTCTTTAAATACCCTCTCAATATCTCCTGCAGGTTAATACAATGCAATGGAACCATCACGACCTGTGAGCATTCTATGGAGGGTATATCTACTCCCCTTGATAGGCATTGGGGATAAAAAGCTGCTTCCCCATCAGGGTGTACCCGGCGATAAGCCTCTGCGTGTCCGGTAAGACTATCCACTTGATGAACTCACCCGCAAGGTCAATCCGGGCATCGCCACAGTGCCGGGGGTTTACGGCGATAACGCTGTACTGGTTTCTAAGGTACCGATCACCTTCAACGAGAATTACGAGTGGGGGGTTCCCCTTACGATTCACCTCATAGGATATGTAGGTGCCTCTGTCAGTGATGGTATAGGCTTCAAGCTCTTCAGCAATCTGAATCGTGTTGATCATGCCCTGCCCGGTCTGGATATACCACGGTTCCCGATCGGGAACCGAAAGCCCGGCTGCTCTCCAGAGGCTTACCTCTTTCATGTGAGTTCCTGAACCATCACCCCTGCTGGTAAAGAAGGCACTCCGATCAGCTATGCTTCGCAAGGCCTCCTCAACCGGCTTTTCCCTGATTCCAGCAGGGTCATGGTTCGGCCCGATGATCACAAAATCGTTGTACATGAACTGCCTTCGCTCAACACCATACCCGCTGCGTGCAAACTCGCGCTCCGCTTCAGGGTCATGTACCATGAGAACATCGACATCGCAGTTTCTCCCGAGGGTAATCGCCCTTCCCGTGCCTACTGCAACCCACCGGAGCTCGATCCCGGTATCGGCCTTGAAGTGAGGAGCAAGATAATCGAGGAGACCGGTATTATCGGTGCTTGTTGTGGTCGCCATCCTCAATACCCTGCTCCCAGGATAAGCAGCAGGAGCGGCTCCGAGCACTGCAGCAGCCACTAAAGGCAGAATGGACGCTAACCCCAACTTCCTCTTCAAGTTCACGCCCCTGAAACGAACCCGATGTTTCGAAAGAATAGTTTAAAAGAATAGTTTAAAAGAAATACTATGGCAGTCAACAAGTTTCCTTCTGCTTAACAAGGTTCCTTCACCGGCCAATCATGGGATGAATAAAAAAGCCCCGATTCGACGGGGCTTACGTTCTGACTTGCTTGAATGATTTAAAGAAGCCGAACATTTACTGCCTGCGGTCCCCTGGGTCCCTCTTTTATATCAAAAGAAACCTGCTGATCCTGAGCCAATGTCTTAAAACCGCCCATCTCTATTTCTGAGAAATGAACGAAGACATCCTCTCCATCCTCTCTGCTGATGAACCCGAACCCCTTTTTCTCGTTAAACCATTTTACTTTACCTTCTGCCATGAAAATAAAACCTCCTGAAAAATGAAATAATAGACCTTTTAAAAAGGTCTTCAAAATATACCCTATAATCCTATCTTTGTCAAATATTATTTGCCAGCTGTCTCCGGTGCCATCCAGAGAACAGTTCCCGCTTCATCGTAAACCGCAAGTTCTCCTCCCTCAGCAACACCGAGATGCATTCTATACGTTCCCTTCCTGTCCCAGAAACCAATCCTGGTGGAGTCATCAGAGGCTATGCCATATTCAGTCGCTGCTCGGCCATTGATGTTGTAAAAGGTCAACGCACTTTCACCCCCTTCATACAGACCAAAACCGACCCTGTTTCTCCCCTCCCTGTCCCAGAAGCTGAGCAGTATGGCCCCATCTGAAGCGATCCCGTATTCCGTGAGGGCATTTCCGATGTTATCGTAAAAGGTCAGCGCTCCATTACCATCTCCGTACATACCAAACGCTGCCCGGTACACATCGTTGGGGTCCCAGAATCCCACCCTCACCGTTCCGTCAGGTGCTATTCCATATTCTGTAACTGGATTTCCGTACACATCGTAAAAGGTCAGGGCACCAACATCCTTATCAAATATTCCAAGCCCTGCTTTGTACAAACCGTTTTTATCCCAGAAGCCCAGCCGAATCGATCCATCAGATGCCATGCCCCATTCTGATACAATCCTCCCCTGCTCATCAACTATCTGAAAAACTTCGGCCTGTATTATCTTTTCCTGCCTCAACTGTCCGAAAGCGTAATTGCTGCTCAGCACCACGCTTGTAATTGAACCACCTGTAAAGGCTGAAACAATGGCAAAAACGAGCAATTTCACGTACTGCTTCCTGTTCATAGATACCTCCTGATTCCATTGTATGAGATTCGTCAGATTCGAACATCTCTATTGTAACACACCCCTATCCTTTTGCATGGAAAAATTCTTTCTCCACACAGAAGAAATGGTTATATTTACATGCTAAAAACCACTTATTAAAAAACCTGCGAACAAGTTTATTATCGCAACAAAAAAGTAATTTTACAGAAAGCAGTATTTATATCATCTTCGTGATCGAGGAGTTTGCTTAAAATGATGGGAAGAAAAGTTAAAATTATCCTTCTGCTGTTTATTTCGCTCGTTGCCGCTACACTGTTCATCAACATGTACATGAACCTTAGAGGGATTGATCTTATTCGAAAAAATGGACCGTTCGCAAGCAGTGGAAAGTCTTTTTTACAACGGGAAGAAATCAACAGCGCGATAAGCGAAAAAATAAGGAAAGGAAAAATAGATAATGTATTGGAGATATACGCAGAGGTAACAGGCGACCCCGAACTGGTCCGAATGATAATAAACTCAGCCCTTTCTTATGATATTCCGGTAAGCCTTCTGTTCAGCATAATTTATGTCGAAAGCTCTTTCAATCCAGAAGCCATAAATAAAAATGCAAACGGTACATATGATTATGGACTCATGGCCCTTAACAGCAAAACCTTCAGAGGTTACACGAAAGAGGAGCTCAGCAATCCTGAAACGAATCTCCGGCTGGGATGCGAATATCTCTTGAAGCTAAAGAAGCGATACAAAACATGGGGTGAAGCTGTGATTCACTACAATGGATTGTATACAAAAGGAGCCGGTTCATACATGGTCCGGGTGATGGAGATGGAACGGGAGCTTGAAAAACTGTACAATACGAGAATATAAGAGTGAATTTAACGTCCACGCTCACATCAATCGTCATTGATGCACGAGACTGCAAATCTATCTACGTAAATCATTTGCCTGTTAACAGAGAATATGGTATTATGTTCAAATCTTTTGAGCATTACAGGGGAAAGCTCCTTTACCCGGAAATACAGATGCCCTGTTCAAAAAGGCACTTCGTGTGCGAGAAATTTCTTCTGGAGGTATTCCTATGACGGTAAGGATTGATCGTGAGGAATGTACAAGCTGCGGTTCATGCTGGGATGATTGTCCTGATGTTTTCGAGGAAAATCCCGATGATGGTTGGTGTCAAATTGTAGAGAAGTACAGATCCGGTGATGATATCTCCCTTGGAGAGGTTCCGGACGACCTTGAGGATTGCGTACGAGAAGCCGCAGAGAACTGTGCTGTAGAGGTAATTCATATCGAGTAACAGCACTTTCCCTGTTTTTCACTTTGAACATTCTTCCATCCTCGGGTGTCATGTGTATGTGCCTCCATGCCCGTATCAAACCCCGGAGAGGTGAACATGGCGGTTGGAAACCCGTGCCGTGACCATACCATTTAAAATGTCAATCCACAAGCTGTGCTTGTTTAAGGTGTATCTTGTCCCACTACCGGGAAAATCCAGGAAAAAGCAGCGTATGCTGCAGGTAACCGGATAGTTGAAAAAGGTTGTCAGCGTACCCCTTTGGCATTATATAGAATTAAAAATTACAAAGAGACTAACTTTTTCTTTTGAAATACGATTGATAAGGAGCTCTGCAATGAAGGCAGGACTTATCGGGCTGGGGCGGATGGGTATGAACATGGCGAGACGACTCATTGAGGGAAAGCACGAGGTTGCCGTATACAACCGCACCCTGGACAAGGTAGAGGCAATGGAAAAGGAGGGGGCAATCCCATCGAATTCAGTTGAAGAGCTCGTGCAGAAGCTGACCCCGCCCCGCATCGTATGGCTGATGCTCCCGGCAGGCGACATTGTAGAGGAGTACATCGGGAAGGTACGGGCCCATCTCTCCGAAGGCGACATCATCATCGACGGGGGAAACAGCTATTACAGGGATGACATCCGACGGAACAGGGAGCTTGAGCAGCTCGGTATACACTACTTGGATATCGGTGTATCGGGTGGCATCTGGGGCCTGAAGCTGGGTTACTGCCTGATGGTTGGAGGAAAGAGAGAGGACTTTGATTTCATTGAGCCGCTTCTCAAAACCCTTGCGCCCAGAGACGGCTACCTGTACTGCGGGCCTGCCGGAGCAGGGCACTACGTCAAGATGGTGCACAACGGCATCGAATACGCACTCATGGAAGCCTATGGGGAAGGCTTTGAGCTTATCCAGAAATCACCTTTCCGGCAGCACCTGAGCTTCGAAAACGTCGCCCACCTCTGGAACCAGGGGAGCGTCATTCGCTCCTGGCTCCTGGAGCTCCTCGAATCAGCATTCCAAAAGGATCCCGAACTCAATAGCATCAGAGGCTATGTAGAAGACTCAGGTGAGGGTCGGTGGACGGTTCACCAGGCAGTCGATGCGGAAGTGCCTGCAACCGCCATTGCCCATGCTCTATTCAAGCGCTTCCAGTCGCGGCAAGCCGATGCCTTTTCGAATAAAGTCCTTGCAGCGCTCAGAAATGAGTTCGGCGGCCATGCAGTGAAAAAGAGTGAAGAGTGAGGAACCGCTCTCCATGGACCTTGGCAAGAACGAAATGAAAATCAGGGGCTTTTTCTGCGTTGAGGAAATCCCAAAGCCCGCAGGCATCATCATCTTTGGCGCATCGGGCGACCTCAACTCCAGGAAGCTCATCCCTTCCCTGTTCAGCCTGTTTCGCAAGATGCTCCTCCCCAGGGACTTTTACATCCTGGGCTGTGCTCGAAGCGGGTATACAGACGAAGCCTTCAGGGAAAGAATGGGAGATAGCATCCGAAGGCGTTTCAGCGATGTTTCAGACGCCGCGCTGAAGACATTCCTCGACTGCTGCTTTTATATCACCGGGAATTACGATGACCCCTCGCTATATTCAGAAATCTTAAAGAGGATTAATGCCCTTGACAGAAGGTGCCTTCCGGAGAGGAACCACATCTTTTACCTGGCAACACCCCCCGGGGTCTTCAGACCCATCATCGAGCACCTCGGAACCTCGAAATTGACGAAGGACAGGCTCACCAGGGAGAAGGTGCAGGACGTCTCTGAGGTGAGGGCTGTCATCGAAAAGCCTTTCGGTCATGATCTTGACAGCGCGATGGAGCTTGATCGAACTCTGAACAGGGTTCTTTCCGAGAGGCAAATATACAGGATCGACCACTACCTTGGAAAGGATACCGTTCAGAACATCCTCCTTTTCCGGTTCGCGAA
>CAZPCG010000090.1:5297-7523 GCA_964584875.1 uncultured Spirochaetota bacterium | reverse complement strand
GCAAAAGGATTGCGTTTGTGTTTAATGATATGAATGAGGAAGAATATAAAAAAGATAAAGCACTTAGAAGAATGATTCATAGTTTTCGAACATCAGGTATGACTATAACAGGATTTACTTATAGACCAAGTAAGACGAATAAGTTAGAAAGAATATTAAATTCAGTTAGTTTTTCACCCTCTGAGATGTCTCCAGGTATACAACTCGCCGATTTTATTAGCAGAAGCACCTGGTTACATTTTGAAAGGAGAAAAAGTAATCGCTTTAATCAATTGAGAGGTTGGGATAATGATTCAGGTAGACAATATGAACCGTGTATAATTCCGTGAGAAATGTCGGGAAAGGTGAGCTTACCCTTTCGGGAAACTCAGCGAGCCATCACGACTCTCCTTTACCCAAAAATAAGTTTTTACCAACTTGTATATAAGTTTTTACTAATAATTATCAGATGACTGAAATAGGATCTTAAATTGTTCGGCTGATTAGCCTACTATTTTTCTAAAGTAATGTAGATGCCAGAAGAGGTCATTATTAACATCGAAAGTACTGTAAATGTTATTTGATCATAATTAACAGTACAGTGTTAAGACAATAAATGTCCCACGAGTTACTACCCGTCTCTTCTAGGCTCTGAGTCCCGACAAGTTATCAGAACCCATTTTAGAGGGCTTAAAGACCCAGACCAGGCGTCGACATAGACGTCCATTTAAGATGGGAAAGGTCTACGATGTCAAGAAGGATTGGTACCATTCTACAGGCATCAAAATCAGGATAATCAAGGCCTACGTACAGCGACTCGGGGACATTACGCCCGAGGAGACCCTAAAGGAGGGCGGCTACACCATCATGGAGTTCAGGGAAGTCTGGAAGAGGATCAACGGCGCCTGGAATCCTGACCAGGTCATCACCGTGTACGAGTTCCGCCTTCTTCCGTGATCCCCTTTCTTCATCCAGAGACCTTGATGATCTTGCACCTGCATTTTTTATGCAAGTTCACGCGGTAGGTTTCCGCATTCTCCCATTCGATCGAGAAATAGAGGGGAGATATAAGGAAAACAGAGCAATTTTACTTTAACTGGGCTGGAGAAAAGGGTCAGCGTTTCATATCATCATTATAAAGGTCACAAATGTCTTTCAACGGACACTTATCATGGTGAGGTTTCCTATATGTGCATACAGTTGCTCCTAAATCTATAAGGGCAAGGTTGAATTTCTGATGCCCCGTTTCAGGAACCATGTTATCGGCCACATTTTCTATCATCCTTTTAGCACTTTTTTGGGGTAATTGATAAAAGAATAGTCTTCTGAATATTCTTTCTACATTTGAATCCACCATAGGAGCTCGGATTCCGAACCCAAGGGATAAAATAGCCCCTGCAGTATATGGTCCGATATTAGGGATCTTAATAAGAGATACATTGTCTTTGGGGATTTCCCCATTGTGCTTGTCTAATATAAAGGTGCAGGTTTCTTTAATCCTCTTTGACCTCTGAATTTGATAGCCTAAAGTCTGAAGTAAGCTCTCAAGTTTATATATACTCGTATTGGCCAGTGCATCAATTGAGGGGTATTCCCTAATGAACTCATCATAAACCTTTTTGACGGCTGAGGATGTTGTCCTCTTAAGAAGGAACTCAGCAACAAGGACTTTGAAGGGTGTTGGATCTTTCCTCCAGGGAAAATCACGTAGGTTTTCTGCAGCCCATTCATTTATGGCCTTAACTAAACTTTTCCTCCTCTCTTCTGCCTCTTTGAACATATCCATTCTTAAATCACCTCACATAGACACTGGCGACTTACATAGAAATTCTAAATAAGGGGAAATTCACCCCATCTGTGTTTGGACTGCTTCCTCTATCTGGTCAAAAAATGTCGACAAGGCACCCATGAACCAGAGCAATTCGTTCTCGTCATACTTTTTGCGCATCCAATCTGGTATCGACCTTTCAGGCAATGCTAGATCCTGAATGGCCTGGGAAAGTCTCCTGATTTTTTGATTAACTAATGTTTCTAACGAAGCCTTTGTTTCGCCTGCTTTTAGACCCTCTAACAGCCCTAAAAGAACTTCAACGAAAACATGCTGGCTTCCATCAGGGTTCTCTGGGCTCCCAACAACTGCCCAAAAATCTCTCCCCACCAGTCTGTATACCTTTACCTGAGGAAGATCCTTTTTGTATAGGGTACCTCTTTTATCCCCAGTATCGACAAACCCATGCTCCAATAATT
>CAZPCG010000090.1:0-5287 GCA_964584875.1 uncultured Spirochaetota bacterium | reverse complement strand
TAGTAAAATTTGGTTCTCTTTGTTATTTGTCGATTTTTCAGTACCGTAAGTAATTCCGATAATAATGTCGAGCCCGTCTATTTCAGGATAACTCTGTTTCGTCTGATCATACCATTTTTCAGAATGTTTGGCAATAGCATCTTTCATAGCCTCGACCTGTGTATCATTAATACAATGGGGCCCCGATTTTATCATAACTAGATACCGATGGTTATTGGTTACAAGGGATTTGTCCATCTCCCTCCAAACAGAAACGTCTCTAGCTCGTGCCCGGTCTTCAGGAGGTAACTCGCCTACTCCCTCGGATTCTTGTATTTTCTCAGGAGGCGTTATCCAGTGTGAATCTTCACTGGGATAGAATTTCAAGAACTCCGATTCTATTGACTTACCAAAGGATGTTTCTAGACCTGCGTAAAGTTTTGAGTTAAATAAAAAACTCGCAAACTCATCTATATCTGACCAGTTCATACTGCTAGCTGAGGTTAACAATACATATGGGTTTGTTTTATAGTCGCTTAGCTCTATGCGCCTATTGACTGTCTCTGGTAGGTTAACTCTTAGATATCTAGCTAAAGAGCTCCCAATCCTCTCGACTTTGTTTTGATTAATTCGAGAAAATAATTGCACTAAAAGGGTCTGACTAAAAATAGAGGGCCTCTTTATCCTCCTATAGAAGCTCCGGCTTAATGGTGGGGTTCGTCTACTTTCCGACATATCAAATAACCTGTTTAAGTTTGTTTCTTTCAATTTGGTTGTTATTCCGAATTACGGCATTTCCGTTGTGATACCATTTACGTGTTCTTATATGGGATTTAATGTAGTACCTCCGACTTGATTTTACATATTCCCCGGGCCCAATAGACTTTTCTTTGCCGGCTAAAGATAGCAATGCATCTCCAAGTATCTTTCCAGCAACTTCTCCTAGCCTCACAGGTACTGCGTTCCCTATCTGCGTATACTGTTCCTGAGGCTTACCAACAAACACCCACTCGTCTGGGAACTCTTGTATCCTAGCATACTCGCGGACACTTAGCGCCCTTGTTTCGGTAGGATGACAGAGCGAAGTACCTGCATGGTTTGGTAGGGTCAATAGGCAGGGTGAAGGCAGATCAAAGGAAAGCCTTCTCCACCAACCAGATCTACCCCCTTTTGCATACCAAGCATTCCCCATTGATTCTTTCTGTATTTCTACAGGCATGCTACGCCAGTTGCCCCCAGGAGGCACCATTGACAAATACCTTTTCTTACGTGGTGAGAAGTCTAGAATAACGGCGTTTTCCTCTTTTATGCCTCCTATCGCGTCCCACATGGTTCTGAACGGTTTCAATCCCTTATTTTTTACATCCAATTTTAATCTATCGATGGGGGGGTCGATTAAAGCATGTGTTGGTTTTGGAAATTTGATTAGTTTGTTAAACCTGTTTCCGATAAAAAGAACCCTTTCTCGTAACTGTGGTGCCCCATAATTTACAGCGTTTACTTCAAAAATGTCCACATGGTAGCCCTCTTTTTCAAAGTCCTGTAATAGAATTTTAACGACAGACCCTTGCTTCTCATCTTCTTCCAGCGGAGGGGATTTTGGGCCTCTTTCCTTTATTGGTCTATGGCGAATGGCAGCAGACATTAACCCCCTAACATTCTCCATTAAAAAAAAATTAGGACGTAGCTCTCTCACAAACCTTACGAACTCCCACATAAGAGACCCACGTGGGTCTTGAACTGTACCTCTATTCCCGACAGTGCTATAGGACTGGCATGGTGGCCCCCCTACGAGAAGGTCTAGCTCTCCATCCAGCCCAGCCTCTTCTATAATCGTATTGGGGTTGTGAATTTCGGTTATATCAGCATATATAGGAACCTTACGACAATTTGTCCTGCCTTTCATCATATTCGTCTTGATAGTTTCTTGGCAGGCTTTATCGTTTTCAACACAAGCTCTGATTACAAAACGCGCTTTTACCGTTCCTAAATCATCACCGATAAGCGTCCCGACCCTTTCTAGACCTAGATCTAGGCCCATAGCTCCAGAAAATGTCGAAATGGCATTGAAATCTCTCATCTTCTAATCAACTTATTAATCCTTCCTATTTAAATAATTAATTTCAGCTCTAATAATTATACTAGGCGGATCTGTAAGGATAATAATTTGGTATAAGTTTATTAACATCGCGCGCGGGGGCCTTATCTTCAAGAAGGAGCACATCGAACTCATTCTCCAGGGCAAGAAAACTCAAACTCGTAGATTGCATAGGTACTCCCTCGGGATAGGTGGCGTTTACGATGTCAAGCGGAACTGGTATGAGACGAAAGGGGATAGGATCGTAATCACCCGGCGCTACAAGCAACGACTAGCAGACATCACCCCCGAGGAGGCCCTTAAAGAGGGCGGCTACACCATCTAGGAGTTCAAGGAGGTCTGGCGCCGGATAAACGGCTCCTGGGATCCCAAATTATTAGTCTGAGTTTACGTGGTCAGGCTCATTCAGCGGACGGATCGGGCGATGGTCCCAGGCGACCGCGGCTCCTCGAGCTCCAGAATGTGACGCTGAAGGATCATCTCGATCATATTACTACGGGATCTGTTCTCCTTTTCGCAGAGTTCGTCGATGCGGCGTATTGTGCTGGGGTATAGACCTATGCTGATCTTCTCCTTTTTTTCCTGCTCAGTCGACATCTGAATTTACCGTGTTTGCAGTGATATTAATCTCTTGCTACCTATTACCACCTCTTCCTAATCGTCTTTTTATGTTTTAACACTAAAAATCATCTCGAAAGAGTTAAGAGGACCGATTCTTGCCCAAAAAGCCATTTCCCCCGCCCGAGCATCCGCCTTACGCGTCCAGTGAAAGGGAGGATCCCCTAAAGGATCCCTGGAAGAGCCTCAGGGAGAGACCCGGCGTTAGAATCGTCAGCACGGCCAGGCGAAGCTCGGGGGAGCGGTGATGTCGAGGCGTCCTTGGCCTGGACTTGTTCCCCTGGTGCGCAGGTTCTTCTTCGGGGTGGCGAATCCTCCCAAGGCGAAGCGATTCAGCGAGACGTCGACGCCCACGACGAGCTCCTACTATGAGGGCATGCCAGAGGACTACCGGTGGTTCCGCCAGGACGAGCTCGTCCGCAAGTGCATCGTCACCAACGCCTACTTCGCTACAATGACGGCGGGCTTCAAGACCCTTCTGGAGCCCACAAGCGATGACATAGACATCGAGGACTACGCCTTCGTCAAGGAGGGCGTCGACGAGTTCAACAAGCGGGTTAACATGGACGGGGTCCTGTTCGCTGCCCAGGTAAAGCGCAGCATCTACGGTAAGGCTGGGTTCGAGATCGTTCTTGACGAGGATGAGACGCCTTCTTGGCTGCTGGGCCTGCAGGGCATTAAGCTCAAGCCGAATGTTAACGAGGACTGGGAACTCACCGGCTTCCGCTATGAGGGACGTGATGGATACTATCAGCCCGAAGAGGTGCTATACTTCGTCAACCTGTGTCTCGAGGCGGATTACGAGGGCCTCAGCGATGTGGAGCCGGTCAGGGATGTGTGCCAGGCTCGGCACGAACTGCTCCGGGAGAACTTCCCAGAGATCGTGCGCACAATCTGGGCGCCCTACGTTATCCTGAAGGCGAACACCGTCGGGCTCAGCAAGGATGCGGCGGACAAGACAGTGGACGACCTGACGGCGGTAGCCAGGTCCGGGAAGAGCATCGTCGTCAACGAGTCCGTTGAGCCCACTGTCGTCGACCTCACCCCCGACATCAAGGGCCTCAACGAACTCCTTGACAAACTGGAACAGTCCATAAACGCCAACTTCGGCACCCCCCGGTTCCTTCTGGGCAAACCCATCGAGAACAGGGCCACCGCCTACGCCGAGCTCGAGGCGTACGTCCAGGGGCCCATCACAAACATCCAGCGATACTTCAAGCGAGAGATGGAGCGCCAGTGGTACGACAGGTGGACCCTGAAGATCCTCGAGGACGAGGATAAGGAGGTTCCTGAGGGCGAGCAGCCGCCGGTCCTGGTTAAGCACAGGTGGAGCCCCGTGAGGACGACGGACGTCTACGAGATGGCGAAGGCCGTCGCCATGCTATGGGGTAGTGGTTCGGGCGCTATCGCTGGGAAAATGGAGAAGGCCTGGGAGCTTATGGGCTGGGATCCGGCCGAATTGGAGGAGGAAGAGAGTTGAGGTGTCCAGGCTGCGGAGGAGAGACCAAGAAGGTCAAACTGGATCGTTATCACTGCACCCAGTGTCGGAAGACCTGGCTCATTCACGAGCTCCACATCGAATCAGAGGAAGAGGAGGAGTGAGAAACGCCTTACCCGAATGAGCATAGCTGTCGACTGCGGGATCCGGGGGATTTCCAGGAGGACAGCTTTCGCAGGATCAGCGAGGGAAAGCTGGACATCATCATCGGGAAGCTGAAGGGCGAGACCGAGACTACGGCCCAGGCCTACCGGTATCCCGTGGAGGACTGGTCCAAGTCTGAGGCACACTCTCACTGTCAGGAGAATAATGGATCCTTTGAACCTTCCACGGGCAAGGAGGCCGAAGTCGAACTCAGGTTCTGGGCGGCGGTCCACAGCATAAAAACCTGGGAGGAGAAGCGCCTCGCCACCTTCTATCTGCTGAACACGAGCCTGAACCGGAACGGGTGGAGGGTCACCGAAAAGGCCCTCGAGGACGCCCTCTCAACGCTGCTGAACAAGGCCCTCAACTGCATACCCGGCTACAGGGTCGACCACGTCCACGACCCCCTTCAGGTGGGGAGGTGGGTAAAAGTGGATAAGCCGAACGGCTACGCCCTGGCTACGGCCGAGATCACCGACCCCATCGCCTGGGAGAAGCTGAACAGCGGCGAGTGGGGGCCCGTCAGCGTCGTCATCAAGGCGAGCAGAGTCACCTGCAGCATCTGCGGCCAAGACATAATCGAGACCCCAGATGAGCACATAAAGAGCGGCGAGGGCCACGAAGTCATCGAGAGCTTCCGTTTCGAGAAGGTCGACTTCGTGGACGAGCCCGCCTATCCACAGGCGGGTCTCATTACTCTTGGCCAAATCGCGACGGCATCCACCCCCGACTTACTGACAGAGAGGAACGTTGGAGCCGCCATCATCGGGAGAACCCCCGAGTTCATCGCATCACAGTCCAAGCAGGACGGGCCCCAGGGAGCCCGGGGAGACCCGAATCCCGAAGAAGCGAGGAAAAAAAGAATGGAAGCAAAGATAGCGGAGCTAGAGCAGAAACTGGAAACACTGAAGGCGGAGAAAACTACGTTGAAGGCGGAGAACGACAGTCTC
>CAZPCG010000089.1:1341-7534 GCA_964584875.1 uncultured Spirochaetota bacterium | reverse complement strand
CTGAGCAGGTCCACTCCGAGACGGTCAACGTGAATCGGCAGGTGTCCGAAGCTCTGTACAGCATCTACGTGGAAGCAGATTTTTCTTTCCCTTGTGATGCGCCCGATCTCCTCTACCGCTTCAATGGTACCGATCTCATTGTTCGCATGCATGATGCTGATCAGGAAAGTTCGGTCTGTGATCAGCCTTTCAATATCATTCGGATCTACAACGCCGTATCTATCAGGTGGAACATAATCGACTCTAAATCCCTGGCTCTCCAGAAACCTGCACGGGTTGAGCACTGAGTGGTGCTCAACCTGCGATGTGATTATGTGTCCGGATCCATGGGCTAAGGCCGTTCCCTTTATGGCATGGTTGTTGCTTTCTGTTCCTCCGCTTGTGAATATTATTTCATCGGGGTAGGCGCCAATGAAGAGAGCGACCTTTCTGCGGGCATCCTCCACAGCTTCCCTTGTTTTCTGGCCGTAACTGTGGATGCTCAGAGGATTGCCGAATTGCTCTGAAAAATAGGGGAGCATCGCCTCCATGACCAAGGCGTCGATGGGAGTTGTTGCTGCATAATCAAGATATATGCCCTTCAAAACGCTGTCGCCTCCTTGTCCTGAACATACATTTCTTTTTTGCCTGTCTAGGACACCATATTTTTTCGGGAGAATGTGATGCCCGGAGGTTTGTTGTTCCTGCTATCGGGTCAATAGCGGTTTTTGCAAGAAGGTCTTTCATGCAGATGCATGTTCTTGTTCACAAGCCAGCTGATGCACGCTCTGTTCAAGCTCTCTATATTTCATAGTGAAGTGTAGGAGCCTCTTTTTTCCTGCTCATTTCGATCATTTTTTGAAGAGTAATTGATCCAAGTGACTGCGAGAAGTTGTTCCCAAGCAGGCCCCAGATCTCTCTTGCCACACAATTGGATGACCTGCTGCAGATATCCGAGTTATCGACACACTCTACAAGGGTGATCGAGCCTTCAAGGGTGCCCAGAATATCCTTCAGCGTAATTTTATTAGGTGCTCTTCCAAGAGTATAGCCGCCATGGCCAACGCGACTGGAGTGTATAAGCCCCGCACCCTTTAGAGTGTCCACAATGTGCTGCAAATAGCCCTCTGAGATCTCCTGGTGCTGGGCAATATCTTTCAAGAGAACTGGTTCTTTCCCATAGTTCAGGGCCAGCTCAAACATGAACCTCGTTCCGTAGCGCCCCTTCGTTGAGATCCGTATCATCCAATTTCCCCCGGTCCGCAATAGTAAATCCTTTAGCCTTTTAAATGAAATAAGTAAGGAAATATCTGAGGATGTAAATTATAAAAACTATATAAATAATATTTATAATTTCAATATAAGATTTATTTTTCAAATGGTAAATTAATATATCTATTCCCTCCCCCTGACGAAAACCTGTGTAGTTATTTTGCATCTCTACTTCAGGGATCGAAGGGCTATGAAAGCGTAAGACACCCTTTTCCCTTATGAAGGAGTTGGGATATGCAGCGAGCTTTCGGTGTGGCTTCCCTCCATTACCCCTGAGGTATGCCACACCGTTTGCTCTTCTGGTATTGCCTACTTTATTTCTGCACCAACAACAATCGCTGCCATCGCATCAATAGGCAGAAGCACGATATCAACCCTTCTGTTGTTACCGTATGCTTCCTCGGTTCTGGAGGTGTCTATCGGTTGAAACTCACCGAGCCCCATGGCAATCATTCGATCCGGGTCAATTTTGGCTCTGCTCAGTATGTATCTGACAACAGCCGCGCCTCTGGCGCTGGAGAGCTCCCAGTTCGTCGGGTATTTCTTCTTCAATGCGGGAGTTACGATAGGCCGCACGTCCGCATTCCCGATAACACCGATAAAGTACCCATCAAGCCCCTCGAGGAGCGGTGCTATTTTTCCCAGAACTGTTTTACCGAGAGGATTGATCTCCACACTTCCCGTATTAAACATGTGTTCAGCTACAATGTCGAGTGTGATGCCGAGGGTACCCTTAAACACCCGTACCTGTCCTGCCTCAATTTCTCGCCTCAGTACAATCTGGATACGCTCGAACGCTATATCAGTCATCTCCCTGGTTCGATCCTGTATCCCCTCATACACTCTAAGCGCCATGAGGAGCTCCTCATTTTCAGCCCGCAGATCCTCTATTGTCTTTTCATTGAGAGAGCTTGCAATCCTGATCTGTTCGAGCTCCCTCTCGGATTTATCAAGCTGTAACATGATCTGTTCGAGTCTCTTCTGGGTAGTCTGCAGCTCTGATATCTTTTGCGCAAGCTCACTCTTCGTCTGATCGAGGTCTCTCTTTACCTGTGCCAGGTCCCGCTTGGACTGGTCAAGCTCTCGCTTTGTCTGTTCCAGTTCTCGCTTTACCGGTTCCGGCTCTCGCTTTACCTGTTCCAGTTCTCGCTTTGCCTGTTCCGCCTCTCGTTTTGCCTGTTCCAGCTCTCGCTTTGCCTGTTCGAGCTCTCGTTTTGCCTGTTCTGATTCTCGTTTTGCCTGTTCCAATTGCTGGTTCATCTGCTTAACGTCAGCTTCAAGTTCAATGATCTTTGCCTCCCTTTGCTGGAGGGTTTCCTCAACTGTTTTCGCTATAACCGTTGGTTCCTCGGCTTCAAGCCCATAGGCTTCCAGTTCTGCAGTCCACCTGGCGATTAACGCTTCGTAGTCTGCAATTTGTGTCTCCAGTTGAGCAACTTTTGCCTCATTCTCCCTTTGCCGCGACTGCAGCTGGCTCACCTCAGATTTCAGGCGGTCGTTCTCTGACTGAAGCTGGGTTTTTTCGGTCTCGAGAGTAGCCTTTGCATCATTGCACGTCTGGAGCTGTTTTTTCAGGGCTTTCGTACCACCCGCATAGGCAATAAGGGTGGGCAGGATGAGGAAGAGAACGATGAGAACAAGCACATATACTCCTCTTATCCTTTTTCTTTCCATACTTTCTCACCTCCATTTTTATTTTGTATCATTTATTATACCCTAGTAGAGATAAATGTCAATATTGCTAAAAGCTTTATTTTATAAAATTTTTTTTCGACTCTTTTTCTGGAATAGCACCTGTGGACATCGCTTATTCTACTACTAAAAAGCACAATTGTAAACTGAAAAACTGCTTATCTGTATGATTCATCTTTATCTTGCCGCAGCAGGGGTTGTGTGCTACAATGTTTGACCATCTTTTATTGGCGAGGATAATGTTGTGAAGGTTTTAAAACCGTCGATTTCTCTTTTTGTTGTTCTGGTTGCTGTGATGGGCGCTGCTGTTGTAAATGGAGAACCGCTTGATTCAAATCTTTTCACTGTGAAAACCTACTATCCATCCGATGTTCCATTCAACTACCAGGCGCTTTACCTTTCCTACCGGCTTCGGTTTATGCCAGTAAGGAACATTACCTGCAGTATCTCGCTGCTCAAAGGGTCTGGCGAACGGGGCTACTATCCCCCCGGATATACCGGGCGCTCGGATGGTGGTGTGTACGAGCAGGGCAGCTTCTATCTGCTACTTGAGGATTATTTGAGAATCAACAAGATCACCCTTGGTAACTACACCCCTCTATTCGGACAGGGACTGCTATTCGGTGGAGCCTTTCCACTGCTGCTCTACAATCCCTACTACGATCTTGCCAGGTACCGTGATGGCATCTACCCAACCGCTTCGACCTCGAAAACAGTTCTGCTGGAGGGCATTGCCCTTGAGTATGAACTCAACACCCTGAAGATTCGTCCGTTTCTCTCCTGGAACAGTTACGATTGCACCGCAGGCGAGAGCACCTATTACAAGTACAACGACAACGACTGGGACGGAATAAAGAATGAAGATGATGAGGATGATTTTAGTGGTTTCATCGAGGGATTTGGTCATGAGTACTCCTGCAAGAATCATATATTCTCCTGCATCAGGGAAGAGCCTGACTACGGGGATGAGAGTGACAGGCTGAAGAGGAACAACCTGGATGAATATGTTGCCGGGCTGAATTTCTCCACGAACCTTGAAGATGTGAGAGTAGGTGCTACCCTTTACTATTCTCAGTTCAACCGGCTCGTTGATCCATACTACAATTTTGATCCCCAGGAGGGTGATAAAACGGCCTACTACTTCAGGGGAAAGAACTACTACGCGGGGAGCATCTACTTCAAGCTGGACAGGCCCTTTGAAGCCTTCGGTGAGATGGCTTCAACCCTCTACAACCGGCGCTCTTACTACCCCGAGTTCAACGGCGAAATCATTTCATCGCTGGCATTTTCGGGCGGTTTCAGAACGAAGTTCAGAGGAGTTGGAGTTATCCTCTGGGGGGCCTATGTTCCGCCTGCAATGGTCAATCCGCATGGCCTTGAGCTCCCGGATGGCCTGAACAACGTTGCCTGCGGCCTGCTCGGCATAAACCGGGCGAAGGGAAAAAGGCGATTTGTGCACTGGGTATATGCCTTCAGGGAACTGGCAAGCATCGATTATCCCGCATATCTTGAAACAGGAGTGTCGTACAACCATCGCATCGATTACCCTCTTTCGGAGAAGCTCACCTTTAAATCGAAGCAGTTTGTCGAGCTGGTTGACCACCACGCATATGCTCCTGAGAGTCTGGCGTTAAGACTCTCATCAAAGACCTCACTGAGCCGCAGGTTGTCCGATACGGTAGATGCGCAGTTCTCTTTCGAAAGCCGGCTCGGAGGTCCACTGGATGGAAAAATAAAATCCGGGGTGGGCGTTTCAGGGGAGATCATCCACAGGGCGGAAAGATCAAGCGCTTCACTGATGCTCATGGGCTATACCACAGCAGACGATCGCTTCGCCTATCTCTATCCCTATGAGCGATCCCTCGAGAGCTGGAGCTTCACGCCAACAGCGCTGCACGGGAGCGGTTTCAGCGGATCAGCGGTGTATGTAAGACACTTCAAAAGAGGTATGAGTGCTGGGGCAAAGATCAAATATCAGATCGATTTAGAAGAGAGGTACAGGAGGGGATATACCATCTACATAATGGGTGAGTTTCCCTTCTAAAGATGTTTAAAGAAATTATCCAATATCCTGTGGTCATTGCGATGAAGGAGCCGAAGCAATCCCAATCCAGGTACGCATTTTCCGGATGACCTTTAAAAAAAGAAGAGTGGTAACGGTTTCCCGCAGATTTATTCCTGCTCCCTTCTTCTCGTATACCGCTCTATAAAGCGGTATGGATAGGGGAGGGGAATACTGCTTGCTCCGTCCAGGACCTGCATTTCTTCCGCTGTAAGCTTCCATCCTGCGCATCCGAGGTTTTCTCTGAGCTGCTCCGGGGTACGTGCACCCAGTATTGGAGCTGTTACCCCTGGCTGGCTCAGCACCCAGCTCAAGGCGACCTGGGAGGGGGTCTTGCCGAGGTTTTCACCAATCTCCAGGAGAGCCTCTATTACCCTCCAGGTGAGCTCGCTTTCCCGCTGCTCCGGCTGGTCGTCCCACCTGTCCTTCCGTCCGACTCTGCTGTCGGGTGGCGGGGCCTGGTTCTTTATATACTTTCCCGTAAGCCATCCACCTGCGAGGGGGGACCATGCAAGAAAGCCCAGACCTTCCTCTAGGCAGAGGGGCAGAAGCTCCCATTCCGTGCTTCGAACTATGAGGCTGTACTCGGCCTGCAGGGAGCTGAATGGAGTCCATCCGTTCATCCTGCTCAGGAGAATAGCCTTCTGCAGCTGAGAGGCCGTGAAGTTTGATGCACCGAGGTAGCGTACCTTCCCTGACCGTACGAGATCGTCCAGGGCCTGCAGTGTCTCTTCGAGAGGGGTCGACCTGTCGAAGCAGTGAACCTGGTAGAGGTCTATGTAGCCGGTCTGGAGGCGTTTCAGGCTTGCATCGATGGCATGGAAGAGGTGCTTCCGTGATGCTCCTGCATCATTGGGACCACTTCCAGTGGGGAAGAAGGCCTTTGTTGCAATGACGAGAGAATCCCTTCCTCCACGGGCCTTCAGCCAGGAGCCCAGAATGGACTCCGAAACGCCGTTATTGTAAATATCGGCTGTATCAATAAAGTTTCCACCAGCTTCTCTGTACAGGTCGGCAAGCTCAAAGGCTTCCCTCTCATCGGCTCCCCACCCGAAGGTCTGGGTGCCGAGGGCAAGCTCTGAAACTTTTAATCCGGTGTTTCCAAGGAAACGGTATATCAATGTTGCCCCCTTTAAATAATCCAGAAGATTGAGAAGTACAACTTACATTTTATCCTTTTGAATAAAA
>CAZPCG010000089.1:0-1331 GCA_964584875.1 uncultured Spirochaetota bacterium | reverse complement strand
CTGTAAATTTTTTCATTGCAGATCGTGGCACCCCGTGATTCTGGTCAAAAAGTGATTGACAGGAAATGAAAAATATGCTCAAATGTAAATAAACGTTTGCGCAAACGTTTATCTTATCTACTGTGTCGGTGTATGGGTGCAGGAAAAGTAACCATAAGGGATGTGGCAAGACTCACCGGATTTTCCGTTTCGACCGTTTCTCATGTCATAAACGCTACCAGATTCGTCGAGCGGGAGACGAAGGAGAAAATACTTCAGGCAATCGAGCTCCTCAACTATAGGCCGAACATTCTTGCCAGAAGCCTGAAGGGAAAGGGAACGAAAACAATCGGGGTAATCATCTCCGATATACGGCAGGGGTTCTTTGCCGAGGTGATCAAGTCCATTGAATCAAGGGCAAACGCCAGGGGATTCAATGTGATGCTGTGCGACTCCGAGGATAGCGCTGAGAAGGAGGAATTTTACGTTGATATCCTTTTAAGAAAGGGTGTTGACGGGGTCATCTTTGCACCGGTAGATACGGGCCAGCTCTTTGAGGAGTTGAGGCTGAGCAAGCTGCATGCCGTACAGATTGACAGGAAATTGCCAGATTACCCTTCTGATTTTGTTGGCATCGATAATGTCAAAAGTGCCCGGACAGCGACCTGCCGTCTCTTCGATCAGGGCTACCGGATAGTTGGTTTTATTGGATACGGCCCTGAGGTATACACAATGGCAAGGAGGCTCGAAGGCTACAGGGAGGCTGCTCGATCCAGGGGGAGAGCAGATGCGAGTTTGGCAATGGACAATTATGACGAAGAGTACATGAAAGAGTCCATTGCGGGATGGCTGAGAAAAAACCCCTCGATGGATGCCGTACTCTGCGGGAACGATGATATATGCTCTGCAACCCTAACTGCCCTGGAGGAGATGGAGCTTCAGGTACCTGGCAATTTTGGTATCATCTCCTTCGATGACACCAGGTGGTTCAGATTTCTCAGGTGTCCCATTACGTCGATACGACAGCCTACTGCCGAAATTGGGAAGGTTGCAACAGACCTGCTCATTGACCGGATTGAGGGGAGGTTGCAGGATGATTACAGGGATGTCTTGCTTGAAACCCAGCTCATCATGAGAGAGTCCTGCATGAAGAAGGTTCTTGTCCGGTGAGATGGCAGGGCAGGTTAGATAGAGGAGGCAGTGGGATTGCGAGGCCGGTGAGAATGGGGAGGGTAACTGTACTACAGTGTTTTGAGGAGGAGAAACTCTATGAAGAAGGGGGGTGAGAAACTTTAATCAAACAAATGAATATTTTTTTACAAATATAAAGAAGGATGGTAATGATCATGAAA
>CAZPCG010000088.1:0-7534 GCA_964584875.1 uncultured Spirochaetota bacterium | reverse complement strand
TCATGATAGAGGGTTTGATTCAACCGGCAACGATGTTCACCAGCTTGTTGGGAACAACGATGATCTTCCTGATCTTCTTTCCCTCTGTGTACTGCAGCACCTTCTCGTCGCACAGTACGGCTTCCTTCAGCTCCTCCTCGTCGGTGTCACGCGGCGTCTCGAGCCGAGAGCGGAGCTTCCCGTTGATCTGGACGACGATGGTCACAACCTCCTTCCGTGCAAGCTCCTCGATGCAGGAGGGCCAGGATTCTCTGAGGAGAAGGCTTTTGTAACCGAGGGTGTGCCACAACTCCTCCGTGATGTGGGGCACAAAGGGGTGGAGCATGAGGAGGAGACTTTTCAGGGCGTGGAGGTATGCGAGTAACTCCCTCTCCTGCAGGACACCGGCATCGATTGTGTAGAGGTAGTTAACCATCTCCATGGTTGATGCGACCGCGGTGTTGAAATGAAAGCGTCGCTCGATGTCTTCGCTCACCTTTTCAAGTGTTCTGTGGACTACGTGGAGGATCTCCGTCTCCAGCGCCGTACGCCCCTTCATGGCGCTCAGATTCTCCTCGTAGCCTTTAAGTTCCTCAAGTCTCCCCTCAAAAAGGCTCCCGGTTCCTTCGAACAGCCGGTACACCCTGTTCAAAAACCTGAACGACCCCTCGACGCCTGCATCAGACCACTCGAGGTCCTTTTCAGGGGGTGAGGCGAAGAGGATGAAAAGCCTCGTGGTATCCGCCCCGTACTTTTTGACGATGTCGTCCGGGTCGATGATGTTTTTCTTGGACTTTGACATCTTCTCGATGCGGCCGATGGTTACCTCCTCCCTGCACTTCTTGCACCTGACACCCTCTTCCACCTCCTCGGGGAAGAGGTAGCCGTGGGTTGGGCAGTAGTAGGTTTCCTTTGTAACCATGCCCTGCGTCAGTAAGCGCTCGAAGGGCTCGTCGGCATGAGTGAGCCCGATATCGCGGAGGAATTTTGTGAAGAAACGGGCATAGAGGAGGTGCAGGATCGCGTGCTCGATGCCGCCGATGTACTGGTCGACGTTCATCCAGTAGTCGCTGTCGCTCCGGTTGAATGGAGTTGAGGTTTCCCTGGGGCTGCAGTAGCGCTCGAAGTACCAGGAGGAATCGATGAAGGTGTCCATCGTGTCTGTCTCACGGGTTGCCTGTGCCCCGCACTCCGGGCAATTCGTATTGAGGAAACCGGGGCTGGATTTGAGCGGGTTGTCCTCACCTGTGAATGCTACATCGCCAGGGAGTATAACGGGCAGGTCCTCCTCCTTCACAGGTACAATACCACATGAGGTGCAGTACACGATGGGAATCGGGGTGCCCCAGTAGCGCTGGCGTGAGATGAGCCAGTCCTTGATTCTGTAGTTCACCGTTCGCTTCCCGTACCCCTCTTTCTCGATATAGCCTGATATCTTCTCAATGCCCTCCCTGGTGGGAAGACCCGTGATCGGCCCCGAATCAACGTTTACGCCTTCATCGACATAGGCGCTGCTCATGCTCTCAGCATCGAGCGTTCTTTCCGGATTCTGTATGACAACTCTGACCGGGAGGCCGTACTTCCTCGCAAACTTAAAATCCCTCTGGTCGTGGGCAGGCACCGCCATTATGGCTCCTGTTCCATACTCCATGAGCACGAAGTTCACGATGTAGAGGGGAACTTCCTCCCCGCTCAGGGGGTTCAGAACGTACTTCCCTGAAAAAACCCCCTCCTTTTCGTAATCCTCGCTGGTCCGCTTGATCCTGTCCTCGTTTTTGATCCTATCCACGAAGCGGCGGAGCTCACCGTTTTTGCTGCTTTCTTCAAGAATTGAATCAACGAGGGGATGCTCGGGTGCGATAGCCATGAAGGTTACGCCGTAAATCGTGTCCGGCCTGGTGGTGAAGATGGGGAAGTCACGGCCATCGAGCTTGAAGTTGACCATTACCCCTTCGCTTCGCCCGATCCAGTTGCGCTGCATGGTCTTCACCCGCTCAGGCCAACCGGGCAGCCTGTCCAGCCAGGAAAGCAACTCGCCGGCGTAATCCGTTATCCTGAGAAACCACTGAGAGAGGCTCTTCTGCTCCACCCTGCTTCCACACCTCCAGCAGTTACCCTCCTCTACCTGCTCGTTGGCAAGCACCGTGTTGCAGGCCGGGCAGAAGTTAACCTGCGCCTCTTTCTTGTAGGCAAGCCCCCTTCTGTACATCTGGAGGAAGGTCCACTGGTTCCAGCGGTAGTACTCGGGTCTGTAGGTTGCAATCTCCCGGTGCCAGTCGTAGGAGTAGCCGAGACGCCTGAGCTGGTCCTTCATCCGGGCGATGTTGCTGCTCGTCCACCGGGCAGGATGGATACTCCTCTCAATTGCCGCATTTTCAGCGGGCAGACCAAAGGAATCCCACCCGATGGGGTGGAGAACATTAAGCCCCTTCATTTTCAAATAACGGGCAAGCACATCACCGATCGAGTAAACGCGGACGTGACCCATGTGGATCTTACCCGAGGGATAGGGGAACATCTCAAGGCAGTAGAATTTTTGCCGTTTCGGGTCTTTGTGAACCCTGAAGAGGTCTTGCTCCTCCCACTCCCTCTGCCATTTCAGCTCGATCTGCTCGAAGGGGTAGCGCTCAACTGCCATATCCAGGCTCCATCGATTTATCTCCTGTTTTTGTCCGGGCTAAGTGAGAGAATAATACAATCTGCATGGTGGAGGGGTCAATTGATTTTAGGGTTAAACGGCTTGACTTTGAAAAGGTGGCACTGTATATATTTCAGGGTGAGCCGGAGTGGTGAAACTGGCAGACGCACTGGACTCAAAATCCAGCGGGGGCAACCCCATGAGGGTTCGAGTCCCTCCTCCGGCACAGTAAAAAGCCTGAGAAAAGGATATACAATTTTTTCCGCTTATTTCCTCTGATTACACTCCACATAATACGGACAATCAATTCAACTTAAAGGTACGAAATCATTCATTTGAATCATTTCTTGAATTATTAAACTCTGTTGGCTACATTAAGGTTTGGTGCTGGTTTTCCAGTGTGCCTTGATGCGAGGATAAGCCAATGGTGGAGCTGAGATTTGAGAGGCTCGGCGGTTTGATTCCTGCCGTTGCCCAGGACCATGAGACGGGTGAAGTACTGATGGTGGCTTTTATGAACGAGGAAGCCTGGAAGCTCACCAGGGATACAGGGTATGCTCACTACTGGAGCAGGTCACGGAAGAAAATATGGAAGAAGGGCGAGGTCTCGGGTCATGTCCAGGAGGTCAGGGAGATACGCATCGACTGTGACAGCGACTGCCTGTTGCTGAAGGTTCATCAGGTAGGGGATGCTGCCTGCCATACGGGGTACCGCAGCTGCTTTTACCGCCTGCTGTGCGGCGATGAGCTGGTTGTGGAGGGCAGGCCTCTCTTTGACCCTGGAGAGAAGTATGGAGGGAGCAATGAGTAGCAGGAGGTTAAAGCTGGGGCTTCCTAAGGGGAGCCTTGAGAGGGCAACAATCGATCTTTTTCAAAACGCCGGGTGGAAGGTCAAGGTTTCTGCCCGGCACTATTTTCCAACCATCGATGACGAAGAGATATCCTGTTACCTCATAAGGGCCCAGGAAATGGCAAGGTACGTGGAGAATGGAGTTCTCGATGCAGGTTTGACGGGGCTTGATTGGGTGCTTGAGACAGGCGCAGACATAGAAATCGTTTCCGATCTCATCTACTCAAAGGCAAGCATGCAGAAGGCCCGCTGGGTCATTGCAGTGCCTGAGGATTCCAGCATCCATGAGCTGGGTGATCTTAAGGGAAAAACGATATCCACCGAGCTCGTAAACTTCACTAGAAAGTACTTTGCCGAGCGCAATATCCCCGTGAACGTCGAGTTCTCGTGGGGCGCGACGGAAGCGAAGGTCGCAGAGGGTCTTGTAGATGCCATTGTCGAGGTAACGGAATCGGGTGCCACGATCAAGGCCCACGGGTTGAAGATCATTCACACGCTCCTGGAAACGAACACGAAGCTGATTGCAAACCGGCGAAGCATGGAAGATCGCTGGAAGAGGGACAAGGTCCATCAGATTGCACTGATGCTCCGTGGCGC
The DNA here is from genome assembly GCA_964584875.1 of uncultured Spirochaetota bacterium. Classification (GTDB taxonomy): domain Bacteria; phylum Spirochaetota; class B62-G9; order B62-G9; family DRHN01; genus CAZPCG01. The sequence goes on along the minus strand of CAZPCG010000088.1, from coordinate 3,470 downwards.
ACTGAATGCCGAGTGCATGGTAGGCCTTAAGATGAACGTCCCCATCGAGTTCCTGGATGGTGTGGTGAAGATACTGCCTAGTCTTACTGCCCCCACGATCGCCCAGCTCCACAACAAGCCCTGGCTTTCTGTCGAGACCATCATCCGTGAGGATATCGTGCGTGAGCTTATCCCCAGGCTCATAAAGCTCGGAGCGGATGGGATTATCGAGTACCCCCTCAACAAGGTCGTGAACAAATCGGATTCCTTCGCATAAGAATGATCAAAAGAAAATCACCTTGAAGAGGAACCAGTGCAGAATGCCGAAGAATATGGCCCCAAAGCCGATCGGGAACTGGTACCTCTGGAGTATTGATTTAATCCTTTCGGTAAAGGACCCTTTCACCCCTTTCAGCGTTTCGAGGAACTCGATGGAGATGAACAAGCCGCATATTATGGCGAGCGCAGAGGGGATGAGATCGCCGAAAATGGGTATTAGCGCCCGGCCTTCGCCGTGGTATGGAACGAATAAGGTGATCACGCCGATAATCAGTATGGCTAGACCTATGAGGATTTTGTAAGGGGTTATTTTTTCATTGAACTTTTTTAACGACGGATTCTTTTCCATGAACAGCGGAAGGATGATGATGAATCCTCCAATAATGGAGGCAAGGCCCAGAAAGAAAACCATAGGATCCTCCTTTCGGTAGAGTTTTTCCTCTTCTTAATCGATATGCAGGATCATTCTCCTTGTTCTCGGTCCATCAAACTCGCAAAGGTACACTGACTGCCATGTTCCGAGGAGAGGCCTCCCGTCACGAATGATGAGAATCTGGCTGTTTCCAAAGAGAGAGGCCTTTATGTGGGCATCCGAATTCCCCTCGGTGTGCTGATAATTCCCCCTCTCGGGAATGAGCGAACCCACCGTCGAGATGATGTCACGTACCACGGATGGGTCCGCATGCTCATTGATCGTCACTGCGGCCGTTGTGTGAGGTACGAACAGGGTTAGCGTCCCTTCCTGAACCCCGGAGCTCCGAATTGTATCGTTGATCAGGTGATCAACGTTGATGAACTCCTCCCTCCTGCTCGTTTTGACCGTTACCTCACGAATCATCTTTTTCCTGCTCTTCACTCTGAAGCTTCTTTCAAGAAGCTTTTTTCTGCACCATGCCCTGCGATTTCAGCCTGTCAACGGCATACTTGAGCTGCACATCGTAGTCGAGATCGATGAGCGAGGGAATGCTGTCTTTATCCTTTTCATTCCTGATCAACCGTCGCACGATCACGGGCCGCAGCTCTATTCCGCGCTCGCGGAGCTGGTTCACGAGTGCTGCAAGCTCCTTTTCCCCGTAAACAGGGTTGGCGCTGACGAATTTTTCGATGAGCTTGAGCTCGCCCAGTTTTTCAATCCCCTGAATTTCAGCGGGAGTGAGCTCGATATCACCGACGACCTCGTCAGGCTCGATGCCGGTTCGATCAATTGATGTGCCCGAAGGGGTGTAGTAAAGCGCTGTGGTAATGCGAATGCCATCTCCATTGGGGAGCTCCCTGACCGTCTGCACCGAGCCCTTCCCGAAGGTCTTCTCACCAACGAGAATTCCTCTCCTGTTGTCCCTTATCGCACCTGCGAATATTTCGGATGCGGAGGCACTTCCTTCATTTATAAGTACGATTAAGGGCAGGTTTGGCACGGAAATATCCGGTTTTGCTGTAAAGACCTGGTTCTGGGATTTGTTCCGCCCCTTAGTGGAAACGATGACGCCCTTCTTGAGGAACATATCTGAAATTTCAATTACGGATGATAAAAGGCCCCCCGGGTTGTTGCGAAGGTCAACGATCATGGAATCGATTCCCCTGCCCACGAGCCCCTTCAGGTGCTCAGCCATGGCCTGCGAGGTTGTCTCGCTGAACTGGGAGATGCGTATGTAGCCGATCCGCTCATCGATCACTGTAGACTTTACAGTTTCAAGTTTTATGATCCCTCTTACGATTGTGAACTGGAGAGGCCTATCCTCGTTCTTCCTCTTGATGGTGATGGTCACCGATGTTCCTACAAGGCCTCGCAGGAGCTTCACCGCGTCCATGGTCGTCAGGCCCTCGGTTGACTTTCCATCGATCTCAACGATTCTATCTCCGGCCTGTATCCCGGCACGGGCGGCAGGGGTATCGTCAATCGGTGCGATTACGGTGATCCAGTTGTCCCTCTCCCCGATGACAATCCCCAGGCCTCCGAACTCACCCTTCGTATCTGTCTGCAGCTCGTTGAAAACATCCTTTTTGAGGTAGGAGGTGTGAGGGTCATCGAGCCTCTCGATCATCCCCTTGATTGCACCTGAGATGAGATTCTCAGGTTTCACCTTCTCCTCATCGTAGTACTCGGTGCGGAGGAGATTGAATATCTCGTTGAAAATCCGCAGATGCTCGTAGGCCTTCTCGGCATCGCCGGCAAAGATCCAGTGGTTGAGACCCGATGCTGTTGTGATGACAAGGAGTAGCAGGACTACAAATGCCCATACGATTCGTTCTTTTTTTTTCATAGATTTTGCCCGGATTAGGTATTCGATTTAAATATTATCGCACCTGCTCTATTTGTCAAACAAAAGTATCTATTCGTTTGAGAGTTGTTTACAAATCTGGAGGAAAGATGGTATACTGAGGGCAATGCGATATGCAAGAGTTGAAATTGCCGTGAGGCCTGAGAGGGAGGACCCCTTTGCTCAGCACACGAGGTGGGAGATAACCTCAACCCTGGGGCACTCCCTGAAGGACCTCAGGACCCTTGCGGTTTACACTGTATACTCGAGTCTTACCGACGAGCAGCTGGAGGCCTTCGCACAACAGGTGCTCTGCGATCCCGTTTTGAGCATCTACGCTGTCAACGTCCCCCTTGCCCTCGGCCTGCTGCCCTTCTCATGGGCTTTTGAGGTCTCCTTCAAGCCCGGCGTCACTGACAATGTCGGCCGCACAGCACAGGACGTGCTGAGGATAATGGCAAAGGACCGCATCAGGGATGACTGCCGGGTCTACAAATCAACCCAGTACCTCCTCAACGCCGATCTGACGTTTGAGGAGGTGCGGAGGATCGGTACAGAGATTCTGTACAATGATCTTATCGAAGAAATAGCAATTCTCAGTTTCAGAGATTTCAGGGAGAATAGGGGGTTTCCAGTTCGGGAGCGCCGTTATCTGAAAGACTACGTCCCGCAAACGCAGGTGCTCAACCTCAATATACCCGACGGCGAGCTGGTCGCCCTTTCAGCCGGGCGGGTGCTGGCACTTACCCTTGAAGAGATGAGGTATTTCAGATCCTACTTCGAAAGACCCGATGTGCGCTCAGCACGGAGGGCGGCTGGCATCAGCCCGGACCCAACCGACGTGGAGCTTGAGTGTTTTGCCCAGACCCAGTCTGAGCACTGCAAGCACAAGATCTTCAACGCGACCATCGAGTACAGGGAGGGGGAGAGGAAGCAGACGATCCACTCGATTTT
>CAZPCG010000087.1:0-7545 GCA_964584875.1 uncultured Spirochaetota bacterium | reverse complement strand
AATAAATAGATAAAGTAAGGGTGAAACAAGCTTAGGTGGATGTTAACATGAAGTTGACGCGCCGGGAGTTTATAAAAAGGTCTCTTGTCATTGGTGGGTCATTTCTTCTTTCTTCATCACGTATTCTTGCTGTACCACAAACGAGGGAAGAACGATGGATTCCTGCGTATGCGAAATTGGAAAAAGAAGGGCAGCTGGCCCGGAGAATCGAGCAAGCCTATTCCATATTCGAGAATTGCAGGTGCTGTCCAAGGCAGTGCGGGGTGAACCGACGAAAGGGGGAAAGGGGGTTCTGCCGTGCACCGTATAAACCTGTGATCTACAGCACTCACCCTCATTTTGGTGAAGAGATTCCACTGGTAGGGCAGAGTGGATCAGGCACCATCTTCTTCTCCAACTGCAACCTCCACTGTGTCTTCTGCCAGAACTGGCCTATCTCGCATGAGGGAAGGGGAAGGGAAGTTCAGGATGAGGACGTGGCTGACATGATGATCGGATTGCAGCAGATGGGTTGTCATAACATAAACCTCGTCACACCCACCCATGTCATGCCCAACATCCTTAACGCTACAAGGATAGCCTTAAAAAAGGGGCTGCACATCCCACTGGTTTACAATACAAGCGGCTATGAGCGATTGGAAATAGTAAAGCTTCTGGACGGCATTGTTGACGTCTATTTGCCAGATTTTAAATATATGGAATCTGATAAGGCAGCTAAATATTCAGCCGGAGCTTACAATTATCCCGAGGTGACAGCAAAGGCGATTACTGAGATGCACCGGCAGGTCGGTGAACTGGAGGTGGATAAACGGGGAATCGCCATGCGCGGTTTGATCATCCGGCACCTGGTCATGCCAAACCGGATAGCCGGTACGGAAAAATTCGTTAAGTGGGTGGCTGAGACCCTTCCCAGATCCACCTATGTGAACATAATGTCTCAATACCGCGTTGAGTATAAAGCCTACGACTATCCGGAAATTGCCCGCGGGATTACCGTTGAAGAATTTCTGGAGGCAGTGGAGTGGGCCATAAAATACGGATTAACTAACCTTGACTACCAGACTGTTGCAGCCTGGAACCTTTACCAGAAGAGACGGTAAGATTGAACGCCCCTTGGGACTTTTATCCTTAAAAGCATCTCTGCTCATCATGGGGATGAGCGGCATTGCCTCACAGATCATCCTGCTGAGGGAGCTCCTCGTCTCTTTTTTAGGCAACGAGCTGACCCTTGGAATTATCCTCGCCAACTGGCTGGTTCTGGAGGCAGTTGGTTCATTTGTAATCGGTAAATCAGTTGAAAAGGCGAAAAGGAAGCTGGAGCTCTTTGTGCTGTTCCAGTTGTTTTTTTCCATAGCGCTCCCTTTCGCCATCTACCTTTCCAGAGTATTTAAAAATATCCTGGTTGCCGTACCAGGAGAGGCTGTAGGTTTTGCACCAATATTTTACTCTTCATTCCTTATCCTCCTTCCTGTAGCAATCCCCCACGGTGCGCTGTTTACTTATGGTTGCAAGAATTATTCACTGTATTTCGGAGAGGATGCATCTTCCATTGGCAGGGTCTATGTGCTTGAGACCACAGGGTCCATCGCCGGAGGCCTGGTGCTCACTTTCTTCCTGATTCGACATTTTCAGTCTTTTGAAATAGCCTTTTTGGTTTCCCTGGTGAATGCACTCATCTCAATATTCCTCCTCTGGCCTGGACATATGCTGTCACCTGCTCATCCTCGAAAGTGCCTCTTGAGCCTTTCGATCCTGTTTACCTTGCTTTTTTCATGTATCCTTTTTTCACCCCTCTCCGGAGAGATCCATTTCTTCTCCATCCAAACACAGTGGAGGGGGTTAAATGTTCTTCACAACGAAAACTCCATTTATGGAAATATAACCGTTACGAAAAGAGGCGAACAGTTCACCTTTTTTACCGATGGGATTCCATCCATCACTGCTCCCGTTCCCGATATTGCTTCAATAGAAGACTTCGTTCACTTCTCCATGCTCTTCCATGAAAATCCCGAATCGGTGTTAATCCTCAGCGGCGGAGCGGGAGGCATGATCCATGAAATTCTTAAATATCCTGTGAGGCGGGTGGATTACGTCGAGCTTGACCCTCTCTTACTTGAATTGATCCAGAAATTCTCAACACCTCTAACCCGATCCGAGCTTGAGGACAACAGGGTGAAGATTCACTATACCGATGGCCGATTCTTCGTTAAAAGAACCCCGTACAGGTATGATATTATTTTTATCGGGCTTGACGCTCCCCAACAATTGCAGACAAACAGACTGTATTCATCCGAGTTTTTCACCATCGCAAAAGATAAGATGAACCGGGATGGAATCATTGTTCTTACCCTTCCAGGTTCACTCACCTACATCAGCCCAGAATTAAGGGATCTTAACGGATGTATATTAGACACCCTGAAAAGTGTGTACGGATATGTGAGAACCATCCCTGGGGATGTTAACCTTTATTTCGCTTCTGACTCCGGGAAACTGGAGGGAGTGACCCCTGAGGAAATAGCCGAACGCCTCGGGGAGAGGAAAATCAAGACCAGTCTTTTCACAGGTGCCTATATCGGATATCGGCTTCACGAAAGGTGGCTCAGATGGTTTTCTCAAGCCATGGAGAGAAATGAAGTCAGGATAAATTCCGATTTTCATCCCCTGGGTGTCTTTTTCAATCTTTCCTACTGGAATGCACTCTTCTCTCCCTATCTTGCAGGGATTTTTAAATGGGCCGAGGGGTTGAGCCTCAAACTGGCCGCCTCCGCAATAGTCATCCTGACTCTCTTTCTTGCAATGTTCATAATATTATTAAAAACACATAAACTCTCCGTACCTTATGCCGTATTCACATCGGGGTTTGGAGGCATGATATTTGACCTTGCCATTATCTTTACATTCCAGACCCTCTATGGGTATCTCTATTACCAGCTCGGGCTCCTGGTAACGACTTTTATGGTGGGTGTCGCCTTCAGCAGTTTCTACATTACGAAGCGTCTGGATATCATTGAAAAAGATGCCTTGATGTTTTTGATAACAGAGCTCTGCTTGATCTGCTTTGCAATTCTTCTCCCCTTTGTCTTCCTTATCCCATCCCGGTACATCGAGAAACAGGCGGTGTATGTTCTCCTCTATGCAGTATTTTTGACGATGTCCTTTCTTTCAGGGGTTTTAATTGGGCTCCAGTTCCCACTGGCGACAAAGATATACCTGCGCATCGCCTCAAGAGAGGGGGGGCTGGAGCATACTTCTACAAGTGCTGGGAGCCTGGGTCATGCGGCCGGTTTGCTCTATGGAGCGGATCTTCTTGGAGGGTATTTTGGAGGACTAATAGGCGGAGTCCTCCTTTTGCCTGTTCTGGGCCTCAAAGAATCCTGCTTCATCCTGGCGATGATCAAAGGGAGCAGTTTCCTTTTATTCCTGCTATTCATAAAAATTAAAGAATAAGAAAATTAACTTTCAATCACCCCTCCCTCAAGGGAGGGGTTGGAGGAGGGTGTAAAATCGAGCATAAAAATTTTTGTACAAAATAACAGAATTCTTCCGTATAAAACCTTAAATAGAACATGAAAGAAGATTGAAATCTTACTCCCGCGTCGTTATAATAACATCCACTTTGAAGTCTTATTTACCAGGAAAAAGCGGGTTTTAATCGCTGGAAGCATAGAAAGGGACCGAGGATGAAAAACCTCCCAGTTCTCCACGTTGAGGGCAAGACGCTTGCAGACAGCTACGAGAAGGCCCTCATCAGCCTTTACGGCAATGGAATCCACATCAAGACGCAGTACGATAAGCCAGATGGAAGACCGAGCATTGACGCCACGATGAACATCACGATAATGGAGCCATGGTCGGACCCGATGATACACAGGGCATTCCCCGGAGGGATAGAGGACCTGCGTGAATATGTGATGGAACTTGAGGGTGCAAAGGACCACTGGGTGAAGAGCATGGATGACCCCGAAGACACTCGCTGGGAGTACACCTACCACTGGCGGCTTGCTCACTACGGCACCTGGAAGGAGCGCTCCTCACCAGAGGAGGGGGGAGGCCAGAGGGTTGCAGGCAATTTTAAAATAGACCAGATACAGGCCGTGGTAGAGAAGCTTGCCTCCCAGCCCTATACGCGGCAGGCGCAGATGATTACCTGGATGCCGAACATCGATCTTGACTGCTACGACCCTCCGTGCCTGCAGTCCCTTCACTACAGGGTCATTGAGGATGATGATGGAAGCTGGTACCTCAATTGCAACGTCCGTTTCAGGAGCAACGATGCATGGGGTGCAAACTTTATGAACATGTTCGGCATAGTCCAGTTCAACCAGGATATGATCGCAGGAGAGCTTTTCAAACGAACCGGAAAGATGGTTGCACTGGGGCGCATGAACTGGCATGCGGACTCCTACCACCTTTACGGCAAGGACATCGACGATTTTGAGAAGCGGTTTCTGGGGAGGCTCGATGCACCCTTCGAGCGGAGGATATACAATTTCTTCGACCCGGTGATTCAGGAGATTTACGGTGAAGCCACCGAAAAGATAAAAAGCAAGATTCGTCACTATGATGAGGGGCGCATGGTCCGCTAGACTGGTTTGTCGGGTTGCACCCACCACGGGCAGAAACCTCGCATGTCACTGCCGCGTTTCCCATGGGCAGAAAGAGGGTAACTTTGTAAAAAACTGCCCTTGATTAAAACCTGCACGAACTGTACAATAGAAGGGGGGTGATACATCATGAAAGCTACTGGTACAGTGTGTATCATCTGTTTCTATATCTTTTTCGCTGTTTTTTCAGTCTATCCTGAGGAGAGAAAGGAGGTACAGGTAATGGAGCTGAAAGTCTCAAGCACGGCATTCTCGGAAGGCGGCATGATACCCTCCCAGTATACCTGCGATGGAGCAGATAAATCCCCGCCCCTGGCCTGGTCAAAGGGCCCGGAGGGAACGAAGAGCTATGCCCTCATATCCGATGACCCTGACGCACCCGTCGGGACATGGGTTCACTGGGTGATGTACAATGTACCCCCTTCTGTCACGTCGCTGACTGAAAATGTTCCTAAAAAGGCAAAGCTCGATGACGGCTCTCTCCAGGGGACAAATGATTTCAGGAAGCACGGATATGGCGGTCCCTGCCCTCCAGGAGGAACCCACCGCTACTACTTCAAAATATATGCGCTCGACGCAAAGCTTTCCGTAGACGCCGGTTTGACAAAGAAGCAGCTGCTGAAAGCGATGGAAGGGCACATCCTGGCCCAGGGCCAGTTGATGGGCAGGTACTCCCGTTGAAAATCGTTGATCGCTGATCATCCTGATTATCCTGATTATCATGATTATCATGGAAACGAAGATCACCTCGTTGAATGAGCTTTCGGGGGATGAAATCCGGCGCATCCTCGATCTTGCCGTGGACGTGAAAAAGAATCCCGGTGCATACAGGGAGAAGCTAAAGGACAAAGCCCTTTTCCTACTTTTTCAGAAGACGTCGACAAGAACGAGAGTCGCCTTTGAGCTCGGCATGAAAAGGCTCGGTGGACAGACGGCTGTTATGGACTGGGAGAAGAGCAATTTTGCCATCTCCCCGATAGAGTACGAGACGAGGTTCATCGCAAGCGTTTTTAACTGCATCCTTGCCCGCCTCGTAAGGCATGAGGATATGAGGCGGCTTGCCGCCTCCTCCGATGTCCCTGTAATCAATGCCTGCGATAACCTCTACCACCCATCGCAGGCACTTGCCGACCTTTTGACCATCTACGAGCTGCGGGGCGATTTCAATACCACTCTCTGCTACGTAGGCGTCCAGAACAATGTTGCAAATTCCCTCCTGTTTGGCTGCACGAAGCTGGGGGTGAAGCTCATCTTCGTGACGCCCGTCAGGGACGAGGTTCCAGAAGAGGTGCGCCGCTTGATGGCAGGCTCACCGCTATTTGAAGAAACCCTCGATCTGCAGTACGGTGTCCGGAGATGCGAATTCCTTTACACCGATACATGGGTCAATATGGAGCTTTTCACAAGAGAGGAGTACAGGGCCGAGCGGGAAGAGCGGGTGAGGAGGATGATGCCCTATCAGGTAAACCGCAGGCTGCTTGAGAAAAGCAGCGCCTACATCATGCACGACATGCCTGTTCATCCTGGATATGAAATTGACGATTATGCAATCAGGTGCGACAGGTCTGTGATCTTCAGGCAGGCGGAAAACAGGCTGTACACCGCCCAGGCGCTGCTGCTTGCGCTACTCGGTCAGAAGGAAAATTCTTGACGAGCGTGCTGTTTTTGTATATACTCATTTCTCAATGAAACGGCGCTGGAAAGATCGTATCACTGGCATGGTGTGTGAGAATGCTTTCTCCATTGAGCAGGAGAAAGCATTTTTTTTAATATCCGGTTTGCATTAATTACTCCGGTGGGGTGTTGTTGTCATGGACCCTGAAAGGGCGCTCGAGCTCCTGAGATCAACCGGTGCACTCCTCGAAGGTCACTTTCTCCTGACCTCAGGGAACCATTCAAACAGGTACGTTCAGTGCGCACTTCTCCTTTCCCAGCCTCAGGTTGCATCCTGCTTCACTGAGGACATAGCGGCGTATTTCAGAGACTGGGATTTGGATATCGTGGCTGCTCCTGCAATGGGAGGGATAATTGTTGCCTACGAGGTTTCACGTCTCCTGGGAAAGAAAGGCATCTTTCTGGAACGGGAAGGAGGTGCCATGTCCCTGCGCAGGGGTTTCAGTATAAACAGGGGAGAGAGGGTCCTCATTGTTGAGGATGTCATTACAACCGGTAGCTCGGTGCTCGAGGTGAGGGATGTGATCGAGAAAAACGGCGGCCTCGTGAAAGGGTTCGCATCGATAGTCAACCGGTCTGGCGGGCGTTTCAAGCCCGATGAACCCTACTACGCCTGTGTTGAGATGGATGTACCCATCTTCAGTGCCGACCAGTGTCCCTTCTGTAAAGAGGGGATACCTGTTGTGAAGCCGGGTTCTAGAGGCTTGAAATAAAAAAAAGGTACTCACTCCCCCTCCCTTGAGGGAGAGGATAGGGGAGGGTGTGAAATCGAGCATAAAAATTCTGGTACAAAATACTAGAAATTGTCCTGATAAAACCATAAAACCATAGGTAGATGAAGGAAGGGTAAGTGGATGATAAAACTTAAAGGAAGAAGTATCATCTCAATAAGAGACTTCGACCGGGAGTCCCTGATAAAAATCATTGCCTGCTCACAGGAGGTGAAAAAGGGGGAGTATGAGGGGTGCCTGAAGGGCAAGATACTTGCCACCCTTTTCTTTGAGCCGAGCACGAGGACGCGGCTCTCCTTCGAGTCAGCAATGAGGTACATGGGGGGTGATGTGATAGGTTTCGCTGGCGCTGAGTTTTCCTCGGTGCAGAAGGGAGAGTCGCTTGAGGATACCGTGCGAACTGTGTCAGGGTACTGTGACGTTATTGTGCTCAGGCATCCCGTTGAGGGTGCAGCACGGCTTGCCTCTGAAGTGTCAAAGGTACCGGTCATCAATGCAGGGGACGGTGCAAACCAGCACCCAACCCAGACCTTCCT
>CAZPCG010000086.1:0-7549 GCA_964584875.1 uncultured Spirochaetota bacterium | reverse complement strand
CTTGAGGCCTGCCTCTCTCCATCTCTCTGAAAGCCTCCATGGAGCGGGCAAGATTGTCAATGCGCTGGAGGAGGGCTTTTTCTTCCTCAAGCAAGCCCCCCTTCCGAACCTCATAAATAGCCTCGTACCTCTTTGCCCTCCGGTTGTACTCTGCTCTGAACTCAACTGATCTTTTAAAAAGAAAAAAAAGTGATTTCAGATTTTCCCATTTCAAGCTCTCGCTGGAGCCACCCAGACCGAAGACTGAGTGGACTTCATCGAATACTCTTCTCTTCTCCACCAGGTCGGAGTAGAAGGACTCCTTCTCTCGCTCAAGGCGTGCAAGCTCATCCCTCACACCCTTCAACCTCTCCCTGCTTGTGTGCAACAGGTTGTACACATCCTTCTGCGCCCTCCTCTGTGCTTCATGGGATAGATAGGAGCTGACTGGCTTTTGAGGTGCAGCACCCCATGCGGGTTCTGAAGAATTCGCAAGCCCTGATAGATTTAGCAAGAATCCTGCCTGCAGGAAAGCGGGGAAGCGCAGTGAGAAACAGGTAAGAAGGAGAATGCAAACCGATACAGAAAAAAGGATGAAGATAAGAACGTCAGGGCGGTCTTTTTTTACTTTTTTTTTCGCAGGGCTAATTTCAAAACTCAGATCGCTCAAAGCAAAAGAAGTGGACCCTGATAACCCGCTTGCTGGCCCAGCCATAAGTTTGTATTTCTCCGTTGTGTACATATCATTCTATTTATCGGTATCGCCCGGTACCCGGTTAACGAATTCATCCCCTTGCCGGGTAGTTCTCATTAATTGCTTGATTATGAAAAAACAGCTGTTTATATTTGGCTTCTGATTACTGGTTCCGCAAGCTTTGATCTTCTACCCCGTTCATTTAATGAATGTGGACTGCTCTTTCTGAAATCGGCGAGTGGGAGCCCCGGTCTGTAAGGGGTTAAAGTTTTTTAATTCGAACAAGGAGGAGTGGTATGTCAGCAATAGAGAGCATAACCGCACGGGAGATTCTTGACTCCAGGGGAAATCCCACCGTAGAGGTGGATGTCATACTTGAGAGCGGCGCCATGGGTAGGGCTGCAGTTCCTTCAGGAGCATCGACCGGCGAACGCGAGGCCGTCGAACTCCGCGATGGAGATAAAAAGAGGTATCTCGGGAAGGGTGTGCAGAAGGCAGCGGAGAATGTCAACGATGAGATAGCTCCTGAGCTGCTCTCATGCGAAGCGACCCAGCAGGTCGATATCGATGCAATCATGTGCGAGCTTGACGGCACGAAGAACAAAGAGAGGCTTGGCGCCAATGCAATCCTTGCCGTTTCCATGGCCTGTGCAAAAGCCGCGGCCAGCGACCTGGGCCTTCCGCTGTACAGGTACCTCGGAGGGGTAAATGCTAAGGAGCTCCCCGTCCCGATGATGAACATCCTGAATGGCGGGAAGCATGCCGACAACAACGTAGATCTCCAGGAGTTCATGGTCGCACCCGCAGGCGCGCCCAACTTCAAGGAAGCCCTCAGAATGGGCGCCGAAGTCTTCCATGCCCTCAAGGCGATCCTGCACGACATGGGCTTAAGCACGTCTGTGGGAGACGAGGGCGGATACGCGCCGAATCTCCGCTCCAACGAGGAGGCTCTACAGGTTATCATGAAGGCGATTGAAAGGGCGGGCTACAGGCCGGGAGAAGACATATTCATCTGCCTGGACCCCGCTGCAAGCTCATTCTACGAAAACGGGCGCTACAACCTTGCGGCTGAGAAGAACCCGGTAAAAGACTCCGATGATATGGTTGCCTTCTACGAAGAACTTGTGAACAAGTACCCGATTGTGTCCATCGAGGATGGGTTTGCTGAAAACGACTGGGAGGGGTTCAAGCTCCTCACCAAACGGCTCGGGCACAAGATACAGATAGTCGGCGACGACCTCTTCGTCACAAATACCGAGATATTAAAGAGAGGCATATCAGAGAAGGCAGCAAACGCAATACTGATCAAGCTCAACCAGATCGGCACCGTCACCGAAACGATAGAAGCAATCGAGATGGCAAAGAGGGCAGGCTTCACGGCTATCGTCTCCCACCGCTCGGGGGAAACCGAGGACTCCTTCATCTCCGACTTCGTCGTGGCGATGAACACCGGCCAGATCAAAACGGGCTCCGCATCCCGCTCCGACCGCATCGCCAAGTACAACCAGCTGTTGAGGATAGAGGAGGAGCTCGGGGACGCAGCGGTTTTCAAGGGCAGGGCGGTTTACTACAGCATCGGGACGCCGCTTTGAGGGGAAATCGGACAATTCCTGTTTAATCGATTGACCCAATTGTACTACATCCAGTTCCGTGTTTTCCGTTTATCTTATCCCAGTTAAGGGAATACCTTCCAGAATAATATTGGAGTTTAGTTAATGGTTCCCAATTACATTGACATGCAGGTTTCTTGTGGGCGTAATCGGCAACTAAAAAATCCTTGACCCTTGAATGTTATTTTTGATAGTTACTTTGTACGTTAACGTGACATTTTAAATTGCAATATAAAAAGGTCACATACGAGGAGAAATGTTATGAAAAGTATCGATGTAATGCCCTGCATTGGAAAGCGCTCAACTATAAAACTACCCGAAATCCCACTTTTCCAATATACACCAACCCTGAAAGAGGAGCTCGGTAGAGGATCGATCACTAAAGAAGAGGCCCTCAGAGTTTACCTGGCCATGCTTCTCCAGAGAAACATTGAATATATGGTGCGCGACCTCGACGTCAAGCGTTTTGTTCCCTGTGAAGGGTATGAATACAGGGGAACGTCCCATCTTAGCGTTGGACAGGAGGCAACTGCAGTGGGGACGATGTCTGTTCTAACCAGGGAGGACTATATCACAAGCACCCACAGGGGACACGGACACTGCATTAACAAGGGACTCTTTGCCCTCTGGTCGATGGATAAAGAATCGATGGAGGAGTTTGTGAAAAAGGCACCTGAGAAGGAATTTCCGATCGATAAGTATAAAGACCTGCTGGAAGGTGCTATAGACTACCACCTCTACCGGACGATAGCTGAGCTTCTGGGGAAAGAAGCTGGTTACTGCAAGGGACGGGGTGGCGGGATGCACATCGCTGATTTTTCAGTCGGGAACCTCGGCGCAAATGCCATCGTGGGCGGCAGCATGGGGATTGCCACAGGAGCCGCATATGCATTAGATCAGCTTAAGCAGAAGCGGATCGTCGTTTGCATGATTGGCGACGGGGCTATTAATAACGGTATCGCCCATGAGTCGATGAACTTCGCATGCATGGCACAGTTCGATCACGGGCTTCCTGTTGTGTATCTCGTCGAGAACAACCAGTACGGGTATACAGGACAGCAGAAGGGGGAGGTGACCGGAATAGAGCACCTGTCCCAGCGAGGTGCAGGGTACAATCCCGTTGCGATGCACGCTGAGACAATCTGCGGGATGAATGTGCTCAGCGTGCGTGATGCTGTGCGAAGGTCAAAGGAGCTATGCCTGAAAGGGGAAGGACCCGTGCTCATTGAAGCTGAAACATACCGGCACTGGGGGCATAACTTCAAGGACAAGGGAACGGCCTACAGGACAGAAGCGGAAAAGGAGGCCTGGCTGAAACACGATCCTGTCGACTGGTTCAGGGAGGAGCTAATAAAGAATGGTCTTATCACGGCCGAAGGAACCGAAGATGAATGGAACAGGGCGCGAGATAAAATAGAGAAGTTGACAATGCTCGCAGTGAAAAGTAAAGACCCGGATCCCGGAGACATGTTTTTCGGCCTGTGGGCGGACACAAGCTCCGAAGACATCGGTGACAGGTACAAAACAGTGAATATACTGAAGCCTCCAAGAAACATCCCCCGTGACAGCGAGGGGAAGATCCTTGGGAGGCATGCGGTCGTTGAAGCGCTGACAGAAGAGATGCTTCGAGACCGGCGTGTGGTCTTATGGGGCGAGGACGTGGCAGAGCAGGGAGGGGCGTACAGCGTGACTTACGGGCTCCTTGAGATATTCGGTCGGGAGCGGATCTTCAATACGGCGATTTCTGAGTCAGCAATCATCGGGACAGGGATAGGTGCTGCGATGGCGGGCCTCCGGCCTGTGGTGGAGCTCATGTACATCGACTTCATGCTCATGGCTATGGACCAGATCGGGAACCAGGCAGCCAAAGCGCGGTACATGTTCGGCGGCCAGTACACTATCCCGCTCGTTATCCGCGCTACGATCGGAGGCGGAAAAGGGTATGCAGGGCAGCACTCCCAGAGCCTGGAGTCGGTGGTGACCCAGTTTCCCGGGCTCAAGGTGGTTGCCCCATCGAACGCTTACGACATGAAGGGTCTGCTGAAGACTGCTATCCGTGATGACAACCCGGTGTTCTTCATCGAGCACCAGTGGGTATACCTTGAAAAGGCGGTGGTGCCTGAGGGGGTGGACTATACGATACCTTTCGGTGTTGCAAAGGTGGTGAGGCAGGGGAAGGACATCACAATTGTGGCCTATTCGAACATGGTCTCAAGGAGTATCCAGGCCTCAGAAAAGCTCGAAAAGGAAGAGGGAATCAGTGTGGAGATAGTTGATCCAAGGACGCTGGTCCCGCTCGACATCGACATGATAGCCAAATCAGTTAGAAAAACGGGGCATGCGCTCATCGTTGTTCAGGCGCCCTATACAGGCGGGTACGCCAGCCATATTTCCCATGAGATCACACGGACGTGTTTCGATAAGCTGAAGGCACCTGTACAAATCGTTTCTGGCTACGATGTTCCGCCGCCCATGGCCTATCCGCTTGAAAACGAGAACATGCCCAACCCGGAACGGATTGCCAGGAGTATCGGGGAAATGCTCGGCATCAAGAAACCTGCCCGGGTGTGAATACCGTTACATGTAATAATTTTATAAGTGCTTTATAAAAATAGCCATGTACTACTTGACACCACTATTTTTTACTGATGCTCCCTCTGATAGCTCGGATGGTTTACTGATTTTCATCCCTAAAAGCCCCCTGGGTAAAAACATCATCACCAGCATAAATATGGCTCCCACGACCATCCAGTAACGGCTTGTATACTGGCTTGTGATACTGACCAGGAACACCGTAAAAACCGCACCAACGAAGCCTCCTTCAAGATGGGAAATACCTCCAATCAAGGCAGCCAATAACACCTTTACAATCGCAGAAAGATCATTCGTATGTGGAGAGACTACTCCGGTGGAATAAACCCCTAAAATTCCTGCTACACCCGCAAAGGCGCCGGATATGAGGAGTGCAAAAAACCTGTACAAATTAACATTATAACCCAGAGCAGACATCTTTGTTTCATTATCCCGAATTCCTCTCAGGACCATCCCGAAAGGAGATTCCACGATCCGCCTGAGTAGCAAGTAACAAGCAATCGACACAACAAGAGTTGTGTAGTATCTGGGAACGGTCTGCAGTAGTGAAAATCCGAATATTGACGGCCGTGTGATCCCTGGAATCCCATTCCAACCATGGGTCACTGATTCCCATTGCAGTCCAATACCATAAACAAGTTGTGAGAGTGCAAGGGTCATCATCAAAAAATAAATTCCTCTCGCTCGAATGGCGATCGTTCCAAAAAGCGCACTGAGGAATACTGCCCCTGCAATGGATAATGGCAGCAGGGCATAGGTTGGCCATCCAAGGTCCATTGTGCCAATTCCTATTATGTAGGCGGCCATTGTGTAGAAAGACATCTGGGCGAAAGAAATCATCCCACAATAACCCGCTAGCAGAATAAAACTCATTGCAGTTATGCCGATATAGAGGCTTTCGATCAATATCTGTACATAATAGAGATTAAGCCAGAGAGGAATGGTGAAAGCCAATACCAAACAAATAATAGCCAGTACCCATAGACGTACATCAGCTTTCATCATTCTTCCCTTCCGAGGAGTCCGCGCGGTCTTAAAGCAAGTACTATAATTAAAGTTCCCATCAACAAAAAAATCGCCAACTCATGAACATTGCTGCGCCCAAAGCTATCGACTAAACCTACAATCAATGCACCAAGGGCGCTCCCTGCAACACTTCCCAAGCCTCCCATAATTACAACCACAAGGGCGTATGTCAAAATGATATAATCGGTTTTAGGACCAAACGCAATATAGGTACCTCCAATCGTTCCGCTCAGTCCGGTTATTAGACCGGTCATAACAAAAACGATTGTAAAAATCCGATCTATATTAATACCAAGAGCGTTGACCATTTGCTGGTTATCAACACCTGCACGTAATATCCTGCCTAGTTGTGTATACCGTAGCATAACCCACATGCCAATGCCAATAACTATTGATAGGAAGAGCGCAAATAGCCTGAAACTGGGGTAGGTAATACCAAAAAATGTAATGGACATTTCCGTGAATCGGGGTTCGTTGACCGTGCGCGGAAGACCACCCCACAGATAGAGGCAAAGGTCACCTACCATCATAGCAATGCCGAGGGTAAAGACAACCTGTGGTAATCCACTCTCCACCTGCTTCACAACTTTCTCAACCAGGAATGCGGTAAACCCCACACTGAGGGTGCCTGCAATAACTGCCAGCACCCAGCTGCCTGTCTGCTTCTGAACGGTATATCCCACATAAGCACCGAGTATATAAAAGACACCATGACTCATATTGACAACCCGCATCACACCAAAGAGCAGCGTGAATCCACTTGCAATGATAAAGAGCAGGCCAGCATAGGTTATACCGTTTATAAACTGTAAAATATATCTCTCCATCACCATACCTTATACTAATAGAAATATTATATGAATCAGCCTTCTATAATTCCTATTTTAATTAATGCACCGATACGCCCAGCAGCTTCTCCTGAGCTCTTCTGTCGTGCAGAATCGTCATTGAGTCTATCTTCTGCACGATGCGGCCAGACACCATGACGTGCAATTCAGTTGCCAGGGAGGTTGCAACACGCAGGTTTTGTTCTATGAGTAAAATACTTATCCCGGATTCAACAAGCTTCTTGCATGTGTCGATGAGTGATTTTATCACTATGGGGGCCAGGCCTTCAGAGGGCTCATCCATTATGAGCAGTGAGGGATTGGTCATTAAAGCCCGGCTTATCGCAAGCATCTGTTGCTCGCCGCCAGAAAGTTGCATTGCCCTGGTAGCGGTATGTTTGCGTAAATTCGGAAAAAGGTCATAAATTCGCTCGCAATTCCATACCCCACTTTCCCTCCAAACCAGAAGCAGGTGTTCCTCAACAGTAAGTGATGGAAAAAGTTCCCTCCCCTGCGGAATGTACCCCACCCCACGTGAAGCTATCTCATAGGGCTTGAGATTTGTAATATCTTCGCCCCTTAGAATGATTCTTCCGTTAGCTGCGGGGACCAGCCCCATGATGCTCTTCACAAGCGTTGTCTTACCCATGCCATTCCGCCCGACTATGGCGAGGAGCCCATCATCAAGGGTACAGGAAATGCCCTGCAATATGTGGCTAGAGCCATAATAGGTATGAAGGTCTTCAATGACCAGTATCTGACTCATCTATCCTACCGCCCAGATATATTTCCTGCACAAGCGGGTCTCCGCTGATCTTTTC
>CAZPCG010000085.1:0-7556 GCA_964584875.1 uncultured Spirochaetota bacterium | reverse complement strand
ATCGTATGCTTTGCTGGGGGAAGATGAATGATTCGTGAAATTGATGCAAAGGAGATGGTTTTGCAGATTGTTTCAAGCATCGAGGAGAACAAAAACTGGCTCAGTGAGATAGATGGTGCAATTGGTGATGGCGACCATGGAGTAAACATGGCGAAGGGATTCGGGATGGCGAAGTCAGGAATCGACTCGGTTCCCAATGAGCTTGGAAAGCTCCTCGGTCATGTTGGGATAACCCTTGTTACCCATATAGGGGGTGCTATGGGTCCTATCTACGGCACATTTTTCATGAGGATGGCGAAGGCGGTTGAGGGAAGAAACAGGCTTGAGAAAGAAGATATATTAAAAATGCTTGCCGAAAGCCTCGAGGGGGTTATGCAGAGGGGTGGCGCTGAGGTCGGTGATAAGACCATGGTCGACACCCTCGATGCAGCTAAGAAGGGTTATGAGAAGGCAATACAGGATGGGAAGGGAATGGCGGATGCAATAGATGTCATGATTGAGAGTGCAAGACAGGGAATGGAGAGCACGAGGGACTTCGTTGCGAAGAAGGGGAGATCGAGCAGGCTTGGAGAGCGGTCCAGGGGAACCATCGATGCAGGGGCAGCTTCCTGCTACATAATTCTGAAAGCAATTGGAGAATCCTTGAAGAGCTATCTTTGAAAATACAATTCCTAAATATGACTGATAGGACATCCGTATTTAAAGATTTGCACCATTTATTGCAGTTACATGCGCAGAGATTACAGCCTCTCATGAACCGACGGGTTTAGAGAATGCCCTCAAAAATTTTTTAGAGAAGAAAGGAGAATTGCGATGAAGAAGTTTATAAATGATCCTACCCTGGTTGTTGATGAGATGGTTGAAGGATATGTGATTGCCAACCGCGACAAGGTAAGGGCTCTCAGTGAAGCGAGGGTGGTTGCGAGGGTTGAAGCACCGCTAAAAGGGAAAGTTGGGGTTGTCACGGGTGGTGGTTCAGGCCATAAACCCGCTTTCATCGGGTACATCGGGAAGGGAATGGTTGATGCTGTTGCAGTTGGTGAGATCTTCACATCCCCTCCCGCAAATGCCTTCTACCATGCCTTTAAGACTGCAAACGGGGGTAAGGGTGTTGCATGCCTCTTTGGAAACTATGCCGGCGACGTTATGAATGTTGACATGGCGCGGGAGATGGCAGAGGCTGAAGGTATTAAAGTCAAAACAGTCATTGCAAACGACGATGTTCCCTCAGCTCCAAAAGGGAAGGAGGCAAATCGGAGGGGTGTTGCAGGAGAGATTCTCATGTGGAAAATAGGTGGCGCAAAAGCCGAACTTGGAGGGAGTCTCGATGAGGTAATCGGGACAGCTCAGAAGGCCATCGACAATACGAGGAGCATGGGAGTGGGCCTTTCCCCCTGCATAATTCCCGCCGTGGGAAAACCGAACTTTACCCTGGGTGAGAACGAGATGGAAGTGGGTATCGGCCACCATGGAGAACCGGGCATAAAGAAGATGATGATAAAGAGTGCGGACGAAGTGGCTGAAATGATGCTTGATATCATTCTGCCGGACCTTCCCTTTAAAAGTGGGAATGAGGTTTGTGTGCTCATCTCAGGGCTTGGCTCAACGCCTCTCCTTGAGCTGTACATACTTTTCAGGAGGGTTGAAAGGGTACTGGATGGAAAAAAGATATCAATCTACCGGGCCTACGTTGGAAACTTTTTTACCTCACTTGAGATGGCAGGGGTGACCCTCACCATGATGAGGCTCGACTCCGAATTGAAAGAGCTTCTGGACGTTCCTGCAGATGCGGTGCATTTCAAGCAGATTTAGCCACTGCTTGAACTGCATGTAAGCTGTAAATTCGCTGCCGGTAATTAGAAAATTCAATTATAGCAAAACAAAGATAAGTATTTTGTGGAAAGACAAATGATGAAGCCGGAAGCAGTTATCTGGGATCTGGATGGGGTGCTCATCGACTCTGAGCTCCTGCAAATTGAGGCGGAGATGGAAACAGCAAGAAGGTTCGGTATACCGCTCACGCCTGATATCGCAAAGGAGTACATCGGCTATAAGATGCAAGACTACTTTACCATGCTTGTACATCGCTTCAATATCGATGTGCCAGTGTTGGAGATTATTCTAGAGCATTCAAAAACTCTTCTTTATCAATACAGTCATGTCTTCCCCCTGACGCTCCATGTGGAGGAAGTTCTGAGCCAGCTTGAACCCGGGTATCGAATGGGCATTGCAACGAACAGAGAGCGAGAGCTTGCGCTTGCAGCCTTGAAGAGATTCGGTCTGATTCGCTATTTCCAGGCAATGGTGTTTGGCGAGGATATTGAGCGTGGCAAACCAGACCCCGAACCATACCTGATGGTGTCCTCCCGTCTTGGAGTGGTCCCCGAGGTGTGCGTTGCAGTTGAAGATTCGGAACTTGGATTTCAGTCCGCAAAAAGAGCCGGAATGCTCGTCATCGCACGGAAAGCCGATCACAACAGTCATCTCGATTTTGCACAGGCTGATTTCGTTATCAAAGATTTGAGGGAGTTCCCTGGCATTTTAAAGGGCCTCTAAGGCTATCTTTGATTCTCAGGAGTTTACCCCACCCAATATCTTTTTAAATTGATGAGTAATATGGCCGTAAGAAGAGACATTTATTAATCTGAAAAAATCGCTTGCTCAACTATAGCAGAAAAGTTAAAGTGTATTTTGAGATATAAAGACGTGATTTCTGTGATTAAAATTATTATGAAGGAGGATTTCAATGAAAAGAATCGGTATTGTTAGTATCCTTATTCTCTTTCTTGGCACTTTCATTTTTATAGCGGGAAAGAAAGAGGAAGCACCTAAAAAAAAGGTAGCGAAGGAAGTTGTTACCCTCCGTATGCTCATGGAAGATGTCCCTGATACACACATGATCACACCGTTGCTCCCTGATTTTGAGACGAAAACCGGGATCAAGGTGAACTTTGAGATAGTACAGTACCTGGACATGCACTCAAAACTGGTTCCTCAATTTCTGAGCCCTAAAGCCTCCTATGATGTCATCGTGGTGGATAATTACTGGGCAGGGGAGTTTCCGGCAGCGGGCTGGCTTGAACCACTCGATATGTACATAGAGCGCGATAATTTCGATATATCACCCTACATTCCTGCCATGCTTGATATGGTCGGTTACTATCCAACAAGAGGGGATATAAGCGAGAGAAAGCTCTATATGATACCTTTCTATAACTACACTATGGCCCTTATATATCGAACAGATGTTATTACCCCTGAACTTAAAGACCTGTATAGAAAAAGGTTCGGAAGAGAATTGAAGATCCCACCGGCCTCAATGGAGGAGTACTTGAGAATTTGCCGTTTTATAAAAGAGAACACCAGGTTTTATGGTGCTGCCATGCAGGCAGGAAGAGGAGACCCCATTGTAATGGAGTGGTCAAATTATCTGTTTGCGCTGGGTGGAGACTACTATGATCAAAATTGGAACGTCACGATTAATGATCCTGTCTCGCTAAAGGCCATTAAGCTCTATATGGACAACATTAGAAATGCTGGCCCACCCGGGGCACTCAACTTCAACCTTGATGATGCCTTCAGGGTGATGGCACAGGGAGAGGCCTGGTCATTCATCAGCTATAACTGGATGGTTGCTGCACTTAACGATCCTGAAATGTCAAAGATAGTTGGTAAAGTGGAAATGACTCCTCTGCCAGAAGGAAAAAGTCTCGCAGGAGCATGGGGGTGGGCGATCGGTCGTAACACCCCTTATAAGGAAGAAGCCTGGAAATTCATCAACTGGGTGGAATCCCATGAAATTGCAAAGAAAAGGGCACTGGCCGGAGGAGCACCCACACGATCAGACATACTCCTCGATCAGGAAGTGCTGAAAAATTACCCCTGGTACAAGACTGTGGATCAGATTCTGGCAAGATCGAAGCCGGTTCCCGAGTTCCAGTATTCAACACAGATGGTTGAAGTTGTCGGGAGGGAGCTTTCACTTGTTGGAGCTGAGGGAAAAGACCCTCAACTGGCTATGAATGATGCGGCAAAAGAACTCGAAGAGTTGGTAAAAAAGGCAGGGTTGAAATAACCTATCTATTTTTACGGGAGTGGTTAAACGGCCACTCCCGTTCATTTTTTTCCACATATCTTGATGAACTTGTAGATGGGTGAAGTTGAGATGAGATGAAAAGATCTTTTGTCAGTCAAAAGAGATTAACGGGCAGATACCTTATCACCCCTACCGTTTTGATCCTTCTATTCATAATTCTGGTCCCTCTCCTGTTCTCATTTATGGTAAGTTTTTATCGATATACCTTTGTTGACCCGGGCTTCCATACATTCGTCTCTTTGAAAAATTATATTTCAGCGTTTAATGACAAACACTTCTGGAATACTCTGCGGGTAACGATTAAGTTTGTAATGCTTGTGGTTCCAATAGAATTTGTTATTGGTTTCAGCATATCTCTACTTCTTAATCGGGATATAAAACTGAAAGGTGTTTATTATGCAATACTTACTATCCCCATGGTAATGTCACCTGTTGCCGTAGGATTGATATGGAGAATGCTTCTTCATCCTGATCTGGGAGTTATTAATTATTTCCTGAGCAGACTCGGAATACCCTTCATTAACTGGCTTGCCTCCGCCAGGATTGCCCTGTGGACCATTGTGCTTGTGGACATATGGCATCAGGTTTCGTTTATGATATTGATTCTCCTTGCAGGTCTCATGTCACTCTCGAAAGATGTCTATGAAGCTGCAAATATTGATGGAGCAAACGATCTGCAAGTTCTTTTTCGCATAACAATTCCCCTGATGAAACCTGTAATATCGATCGCTCTTCTTATCCGGACTATTTTTGCTTTCAAGACCTATGACCTCATTTACATTATGACGAGAGGTGGACCTGGAATCAGGACTGAAATAATAAGTTATTTTATCTATAAGAGGACGTTCATGGGCATGGATTTAAGCCAGGCTTCAGCAATTTCATATGTTCTTCTCGTTATTGTGATGATATTCGTTTTCCTTCTCTATACCCTCATTGTAGGGCAGAGGGCCGAGGTAAAGTCATGAAAATGAGAACCGCTAAGATGATAAAGAATACCTTCACCCACTTCTTGCTCATTATTTTCTCGCTGGTCATCCTGTTACCTGTTTTGTGGATAATTCGCGCTTCCCTTGCTCCGGAAGTCATTGCGTATGAAATACCACCCAAAATGGTCTTTGTACCAACCCTTCGGCACTATATGGATCTTTTCCGTGTCAACCGTTTTCAACTTTTCTTCAGAAATAGCCTCATCATATCTTTTGGATCAACCCTGCTCTCTGTTCCCATAGCTGCTTTAGGGGGGTATGCATTCGCCAGATACAGAACGGGAGGTCGCCCTCTGCAGTTCGGTGTGATCGGGACGCAGATGCTCCCTGGAGTTGTGCTGATCCTTCCGATATTTGTCATATTCACCACGATAAAATTGACTAATTCACTCTTAGGCATGATTTTAGCATATATGGCCTTTAATATTCCATTTCTTGTATGGATACTCATGGGCTTCTTTGATGGAATTCCACAGGACATTGAGGAAGCGGCAGCAATAGATGGATTGTCGCCGCTTGGGATACTCTTTCGGATTGTAATCCCCGTGGCCACCCCGGGTATTATGTCATCCGCAATTTTGAGTTTCATCATGTGCTGGAATGAATTTCTCTTTGCCCTGATCCTCAGTGGTTCCCGGACTCACACTGTACCGGTGAGTCTTGCGGCAATGGTTACCCAGAGGGGAGTATTAATTGGAAAGGTTTCCGCAGGAACGGCCCTTGCCATTATACCAATGATCATAATATCAATGTTCGTGAAGAAGTATCTTGTGAAAGGGTTGACCCTCGGCGCCGTGAAGTGATTAAAGTATATCTAAAAATGCTTGACAAAAGAGTGAAATAGTATAAAAATACGTAACCGATTACGTAAAACGATTAAGTAATTTTAATTTTCACCGGAAGGTATTGATCAAGATCATTTTAAGGGAGGAATACTGAGATGTTACGAGGATTCAACGACAACGTGGTAAAGCAGAGGAACAGGAGGAAATTGACTGCAAAGGCGCTCATGGATAGGATTGACAAAGCGCCTTTCGGAAAAAAGACCAAAGAACTTGCCAGAAAGTGGTGCGAGTATGAATCCTTTGGCGGTGTCGGATGGGGTATTTTCAGTGTAACCCCGGTCATTGAACGGGGTGAGGGTGCCTACCTCTACGATGCGGATGGAAAGGCATATCTTGATTTTCTCTCCGGGTTTGCCGTTTCAGCGCTTGGCGAGTGCAACAAGGAGATTACGAAGATCATTCAGGAGCAGGCATCAAAGCTCACACACTTTTTTGATTTTCCCCACGTAGAGAGGGTGAAACTGGCCGAGAAGCTCGTGAAGAACTCCCGGATGAAGGCCAGGGCGAAGGTGATGTTCGGAGTAACCGGCTCAGATGCCATAGAGCTTGCAGTGAGGGCCGCCCGATACTACACAGGTCAGCCCTACATACTGACAGCCTACGGGGACTATCACGGCGTTACCTATGGAACGATGGGATTGACAGGAAAGGGGAACATGCAGCCCTATTTTTATCCAATACTTCCCGATAAGGCGATCGGGTATTTCAGGTTTCCCCATGAGTATCGAAGCGAACCCGGACATGCCATGGACTGCATCAAAGAGTTCGAAGGGCTCCTTGATGGCAAGGAATCGCCATACACCGATGGAGTAACGGGGATCTGCAACGTTGCTGCGATTGTGGTCTCACCCTTCCAGAGCTCCGCCGGGTACTACATACCACCGGTTGAGTACCTGCAGGAGTTGAGGCGGATTACAGAAAAGTTCGGGATGCTGCTCATTGTCGACGAAATACAGACAGGGCTGGGGAGGAGCGGCAAGCTATGGGCCTTCGAGCATTCAGGCATAGTGCCCGATATGATCTGTACTTCAAAGGCGCTAGGCGGCGGACTGCCACTTTCCGCTGTCATAGCGAAAGAAGAAATCCTGGTCGAATGGGGTCCAGGGGCGCATGTCTCGACACAGGCAGGGAACGTTCTTGCATGTGCAGCAGGTAACTATGTCGTGGACACAGTATCATCGCCGGAATTCCTGAAAAAGGTCAATGAGGCGGGTGCTTATTTCAGGGATGGATTGCGCAGCTTACAGGAGAAACACAGGATCGTCGGATACATAGACAACCGCGGCCTGTACACGGGAGTTGAGCTTGTGCGAAACAGGGAGACGAAGGAGCCTGCAGTTGAGGAATCTACCTTTGTACGGGACCGCTGCGTGGCCGAAGGTCTTCTCTATGAGAAGGGCGGGTACTTCTACAACAGGATGCAGCTCATACCACCGCTTACAGTTAAGAAGGCTGAGCTTGACGAAGCAATAAGGATCCTGGACAGGGTGTTCGGCGAGGTGGAGAAGAAATTTGGGATAAAAAAGAGTACATCTTCCGGATGATCCATATTGAAAACATCTGAAGGAGGAGTTCGATGCGTTTTAAGGAGAGGATTGTCACAATTACGGGGGCAGGAATGGGGAT
>CAZPCG010000084.1:0-7563 GCA_964584875.1 uncultured Spirochaetota bacterium | reverse complement strand
TCCGCCACAAGCAGGTTCTGCACAGTGACGCCGCTCCCTCCATACCTGCCTGGCATTCTCTTCCCTTTGAAGACCCTGCCTGGAAAGGTGTTCGACCCTATAGAACCCCCATGCCTGAAATACTCATGGGTACCGTGGCTGCCCTTGGCTCCAGCCATTCCGTGCCGCTTCATCACCCCGGTAAATCCCCTGCCCTTGGATTTAGCGGTAATATCGAGATAGTCGCCTTTTTTAAAGACATCGATTGTTATTTCCTGTCCGACTTCAAAAGCGTCGAGCTCCTGCTCGGAGACGCGAGACTCTTTCAAGTATCTCCTCACCGATACTCCCGCCTTCTGAAAAAGACCGAGTTCACTTTTCCGAAGCCTGCTCTCCTTTGTATCCTCGAATCCCAGCACAAAGGCGCTGTAGCCGTCCTTTGTGATTGTCTTCTTACGCACCACTGAACATGGGGCAAACTTTATAACCGTAACGGGCACAACCCTGCCCTCCTCATCAAACATCTGGGTCATTCCTACCTTATTTCCTATCATGTACAACCGCATGGATATAACTCCTGATTACCTGTGCTGTCGTGAACCCTTAATATAACAATTTTTCATCCGTCGAGCAATTATTTCAATAAGGGAGGAAGTGGGTCTTTTGCTCATTGCACGGCGAAGCGGTAGTTGTCATTTAGCTCGTCGCTTATAGCCATGCCGCCGCGCACCACCCCGGGATGGATGATATACTGTATGTTGTACTGGATTTTTCCTCTTTCTGTGCCCATTACATCGGCCAGCTCTCCGGCCTTGTAGAGAGAGACAAGGCTATTTTTCTGGTACTCAGGATTCCCCGTCGCCTCGTACAGCTTCTGGTAGGCAACCCCCAGGTTGTTGTGAACGGCGGCAGATTCAAGCACGATCCGCCTGTGGTACGCGTTCCACGGCTTGATATCCCCCAGGCTGTCAATAAGCCGATCGTATACCTCAGAAAGCAACAGGTATTCGCCAAGCGCTGCGTTGTACTTACCCAGGTGGAGAAAGGCACTCCCCAGTGCGTTGCTCAGGTTTGGGTTTTCCGGCATAATTCTTGAGAGCTCAGACCAGTACCCCAGGGCCGAGGAGAAAGAACTCTCATAGTAGTGGATCAGCCCCAGGTTGTAGAAGAGGTCGTTATTCTTATATCCTATGCTCTGTGCCTTTTCGTAGTACTGACGGGCTATGGGATAGTTCCTCTCACGATAGAAGTATGCCTGTGCGATATTGAAGTAAGCCTTAGCATTCTGTCTGTTTTCCTCAATGGCCTTCTTGAAATAGCTGATAGCTTCTGCAGCCATTCCAGCCGTTTCTCTCTGGTAGAATATTTCCCCGAGGTCATTGTAGGCATTGGACAGGAGAACTCTGTCCCGCTTCTCCCAGGGGTAGTGCAGTTCTCTCGCATTTTCGGCCCTTATTGTTGCCTTGAGGAAATCCTCCTGCATCCTCCGGTTGTTTATAACCCTGTAGTACTCTGCAAAGGTATAGTGCGCCTGCGGATAACCCGGATAACTTTTCAACACCTTCAGGAGTATATCCCTGATCGCCCCGAATCTCTCCCGCGCAAGGTAGTAGCCAGCAAGCTCTGTGTACACCTCTCTATCGACTGCGGCTGGATAACTCCTCGACAGGTAATTGTAGAGGTACTCAACTCCCTCGTCGTTTTTCCTGGTAATCTCGATGTCGAGCATCTTGAAAAAGGGATCGCTATTTTTCCTTTTTTTCTGAATAGCGTTGTTGAAGAGCTCATAGGCCTCGTCGAGACGCTGTGGGTCCCGCTTTTTCCCCCACTCGATAAGGTTTACACCTTTTAACTTTATGTACTCGTACTCATCAGGGTGTTTTGAGAGGACCTGTGAGTATAGATCATCCGCCTTCTTATACTCTTCGAGAACTGTATACAGTCTGGCAAGGTGCAGGCGGATGAGGAGATTTCTCACCCTCCTGTCGAGCTCAATGCCCTGAGTAAACTTCTGTTCCGCCTCATCATAATTCCCCGAGAGCATGTACTCCCAGCCGTAGCGGTCATACTGCTTCACACTCTGGTGGATAGCCGCTGCCTTTTGAAAGCTCTCCTCAGCCTTCTCATACCGCTCACCTGTCAGGTACACTATGCCTTCTTTGTAATAGCGGTTGGCCCTGAGCGGCCTATTGAGGTACACCATATAGAGTACGCTTAAAATGGCCACTATAAGCAAAAACAGGCCCGCCACACGTGCAACAGGGCCCATAGTCTCTGCAATGACGCCAAGAACACCCGGTTTTCTCTCAACGGTGATCACCTCAGGAATGACCCTTGCCGGGACTATTCTCTTCCCTGTAACACGCTCGATGTAGTTGACAATCTCCTCCTCCGGGGCATCCCGAAGAAGCAGACGGAGGAGGTGGTTGATTTCTTGCTCAGGGAGCTCTCCTCGCACTATGCTATTCCTTATACGCGAGGCAATCGTTGGTGTCAGGCGGGTGAGCCTATTTTTAATAAAGAGTATATCCTCATCGCTGAGCTCGATTTCAACCTCTTCGGGTGGGTACTCAAGAGGGGCAATCTCCTCTTCGGCTGCCACCTCCTCCAGCGCTATCCCCTCCCCTTCCTCCTCGGCCACGGGCTTCATAAGCTCTTCCAGTTCAAAGCTCAACTCTTCCTCTTCCATTATTTCAGGTATGCCTTTCTCGGGCTCAGCAGCCTCCTCTGGCACCTCAACTGCCTCCTCCTCGGGTACAGCTCTTTCCTCCCTCTCCTTCGCCAGAAGGGGGCTCGGCGGGCCCTCCTTTACGGCGAGATCTTCCATGACAAAATCCTCCGGCAGATCGAATATCTCTTCTTCGAGGGATGGAACGGCCTCTTCTTCAACAACAGGAGGCAGGGCTGCCTCCTCCTCAGCCTCAGGCACCTCTGGGGATGGAACGGCCTCTTCTTCCAGGAACTCCTCTTGAACCGGAGGTTTTGGCTCTCCTTCCTTTGCTTCAACCGGTGGAATGGGAGGCTCCTCTATCTCTTCGAGTTCCACTTCTTCCCGTATCCCCGCCTCTATATCCTTTAAAAGCTCCTGAAGGCCCAGATCCTCAAGCGGCTCCTCAACCTCCTCTCCAATCATGCCCGTCTCTTCAACTTCTGCAGGTTCTTCGGGGACCGGCACTTCCTCTTTCGGCATAATTCTTGCTGCTGCTCCTGGAGGTGTCCCCTCCTTTGTCTCGCCAATCTCAAGCTCTTTGTTGCCAAGCTCCTCGAGCATTTTCGATATCTTTTCCAGGTCTTTTTTTTCAGGCACCTGCTGCCACCTCAAATCAGGATGTACCTATTATCATTATAGTATTTTTTAAATAAAAGTTTAGTACCTCTTCGCAGATGTTTTCCTACCATAAAATTAATAATATAAAAGACTTATGCAAACAGAATCAATACAGGACAATTGTTTGACCTCCTGTAGAGACTGCATTATTTTAGTGCTCCTGATACCTGAAAAAGGCAGGTCCAAAAGAGACTCGCTGGAGGATTGTTATGGAGATAGCAGTTTCCGATCGGGTGCGCGCAATTGGAAGTTACGCTTTTGCAGATGTTGATAACCTCGTCGAGAAGCTTAAAAGGGAGGGCATTGAACCGATAGACTTCGGAGTCGGTGATCCAACCCTCCCCACCCCAGACATTATCAGAAAAGCGTGCCAGAAGGGAGTGGAAAAGAGAAAATCCTCCGGATACCCCAGCTACATCGGCTCCCCCGAATTCAGGGAAACCGTTGCCTGGTGGAGCAAAAGACGCTTTTCCATCGATCTGGACCCCCAGACCGAGATCATGTCATCAGTCGGGGCCAAGGAGGCTATCTTTAACTTCCCAGAAACCTTCATAAATCCTGGTGATTACACACTTGCACTCAACCCGGGCTATCCTGCGTGGTCCCGTGGTACCCATTTCGCCGAAGGGAAGACCTATTTCCTCAATCTCCTGCCGGAAAACGATTTTCTGCCCGACCTTGCCTCGATTCCGAAAAACGTTCTGAAGAGGGCAAAGCTTTTATGGATAAACTATCCCAACAACCCAACAACGGCATTTCCAACAAGGGCTTTTTACGAGGAGGTGCTCGAGTTTGGAGAGCGACACGATATCATAATCGCATCCGATGAGTCATACACGGAAAACTACTACGATGAAGCCCCGATATCCATACTCCAGTTGAAAAAAGAGGGCGCCGTTGTGTTTCAATCGCTTTCAAAGCGAAGCAACATGACCTGCTACAGGGTCGGATGGATTGCCGGTGACAGGAATATCATAGAGGCCTACAAAAAGGTGAAGCCGAACATCGACTCAGGAACAGCGACATTCATTCAGGATGCGGCAATAGCGGCCCTGAGGGACGAAAAGCATGTAGAGGAGCTGAGAGCTGACTACAGGAAGAAGAGGGACATCCTCATAGATGCCCTGGCGTCGATCGGGCTTCCAGGGTGTGAGCCAAAGGGGACTATATACATCTGGCAGAAGGTTCCCCAGGGTTATACATCGGTCGAATTCACCAAAAAGCTCCTCCAGCGGGACGTTGCGGTTGTCACAACCCCCGGGAACTGGCTTTCTCAGGAGGCAGGCGGGGTAAACCCCGGGGAGGGATTTGTAAGATTTGCGATCGTTCCTTCACTGCCAAAGGTGAAAGAGGCAGCAGAGAGGATCAAAAACTTGAAGCTGTGATCCTTTTGGGAAAGCCATGAAAATCGTTCATACCGAAGAATATATTCTGGTCAAATTTGACTATCCCCTGCGCATCCTCAGCTCATCGACCATCAACGGCGGTTTCACAACTACCGACACCATAATAAACATGAAAACAACCGCAACCGTAACCAGGAACAGCATGCCCGAAACCCTTCTCTCAGATTTCATCAAGGAACAGAATCTGAGCAGCCACACCGTCGGACTTTTAACTGCGGCTCCAATGAAGTACGCCCAGTTTGTTCTCAGGAGCGAGGGGGATATTGCAGTTCTTGCAGTTGTGACTGCCGGAGTTTCCAATGCCCTGAACATATCAGAACGTACAATTACGCAATACTCTGGAGAACCGATCGGTGCGGGGGGAACGATAAATACCATCGTTGTGACAAGCCCGCACCTCCTTGACGATGGTATGGTCTCTTCGGTTATTGCAGCAACGGAGGCAAAAACTGCAGCCCTCTTCGATCTTCAGATAAAAAGCATACTCACAGGCAGCCAGGCAACGGGAACCGGGACGGATTCCGTTGTCATCGCCTCCGGCAATGGGGCGAAGAAAATCCAGTATGCGGGCGGGCACACACTGTACGGGCAGATTCTGGGTGAGGCGGTGTACACCGCCGTAAAAAGGTCACTTTCGAAGAATCTGACGAAGGATATAGACCCCAATGACCTGTATACCCACTTCAGGTTTTAAGCTTTAGGGACATGGTTCATCCACTATGATGAGTACCTAATGCGATTTTATATAGAGTAAGGATTATACAGGCTGTCATTGCGAGTAAGGAGCCGAAGGCGACTGACGAAGCAATCTCAATCCAGGTACTCATTTTCCTGACGATACAGGAACATCATGTTATTATCAGGGGGATTTACCCATGGCGCTTCTGGACCTCATAAGGGCGAGGAAAAGCGTGCGAAAGTACCTCGACAGGCCGATTGACAGAGATAAGCTTGTAACATGCATAGAGGCCGCACGACTTGCACCCTCAGCGGAAAACGTGCAGCCCTGGAGGTTCATCATCATAGACGACCCGGAACTAAAGCGGCGATTCTGCCGCAAGGCAACTAAGGGCATTTATAGGCCATCGCGCTTCATAGAGAATGCCGCTGCTGTGATCGTTATCCTCGCCCGTCTCGATCTGGTAGCCAACGTTCTGGGCAGGGGAATACAGGGCACACAGTACTACCTTCTGGACATCGGCATTGCCGGAGAGCACTTAGTCCTTCAGGCACAGGAATTCGGTATAGGTACATGCTGGATAGGATGGTTCAACGCAAAAAAGGCAAAGAAGGCGCTGAACATACCCGCACGCTACAGGGTGGTTTCGCTCATCGCCATGGGATATCCCGCAGAAGGGGGCACGAAGAAAAAAGGCGACCTGCCAATGGAAAGGATACTCTTTTTCAATGAGGAGAGGGGAAAGGGTCTGTAATGCCCGGTCGTCAAGGCGTCTTTTTCACATTCATCTCGTTTTTTGTATCCTCCCGGGGTGAATACTTGATGACGTTTTCAACAGCCCTCAGTATATTCTCCCGCTCACTTTCTTCAAATTCAATCCTTTTAATGAGCCTCGCAATAAAGGGTTTGACAAATCTCTCCATCCTATGGGCCTTCTTCTCGTAATCCGTCCTGTAATCCATCATCATAATGGTAACAGGGAGCAGCCACTCGTAGGACCCGATAATCTGAAAGCCCAGCTTTTTATACATGTTTATGTACTTCTTCTCATCGGAGAATACATCCAGGAAGATCCTCTCGGCGCTCGCCGACTTCGCAAAGAGGTAGGCCAGTGTCATGAGGCCTAGCGGAATTACCCCACGTCGCTCTTCCCGCAGCACGGCAAGCCTGTCGATCTCCACGCAGCGCCTGTCTTTTTTGTACTGATGCAGCTTGAAATGCTGCTCAATAGGCAGCTTGCCGTACATTCTGTCAGTGATGCATGAGACGGTGCCGACGGGCTGAAGCCCCTTGTACGCTACGATATGATAAGCGTACTCGTCCTCATCCCGCCTGATTGTCTCCTCGAGGTAGCCCTTCTCCCCGACGAGGATCTTGCGCTGGAGGAAGAACACATCCTCAAGCTCGATCTCACTGCGGGCATGGATGAACTTTATCCGCTGGGTTTCACTCTTCGAGACAGGCAGGCAGAGCCTGAACGTGGTACCCTTTCCCACCTCGCTCTCAGCGGCAACCCTCCCGCCCATGTTATGGATGATCTGATACACAATGCTGAGACCAAGACCTGTGCCCTTTCCCGGCTCCTTCATGGTGAAGAAGGGGTTGAAGATATCCTCAATGTACTTTTCCTCGATACCATAACCCGTGTCACTTACAGCTATGTTTGCATTCCCTTCCCTGTGGTTGCATTCAATCGTCAAAAGCCCCTCACCGCTCATTGCCTGAACCGCATTTATGAAGAGGTTGAGAAACACCTGCTGGAGTTCATTGGGATTCCCCTCGATCAGAGGCATTTCTTCATAGATTTTTTTAATCCTGATATCCTCGAAGTTCATCCCACGCCTGGCAAGTTTCAGGGATGCCTCGATGACATCAATTACGCTCAGGCTTAAGACCTTATCCTCTTCCCTCCTGGAGTAGTTGGTGAGGTCCTTTATGATTTCTGCAGCGCTCTGGGCGTAATTGATAATATCCTTTGTGTACTCACAGACGCTTGAGCCCTGTTCAAACTCTTCCAGCATGATCTCCGCCGTACCGATGATACCGTACAGGGGGTTGTTGATTTCATGGGCAATGCCCGAAGCGAGGGTTCCAATGCCAGCCAGCTTCTCAGACTGGATAAGCTCCTCCTGCAGCCGCTTCTGCTGGGTGATGTCCTGAAAAAATTCAAG
>CAZPCG010000083.1:6083-7599 GCA_964584875.1 uncultured Spirochaetota bacterium | reverse complement strand
GAGATATACTATATAAACAAGATGGATTTATAAAAGAAAGTAAAGATGAGATATCGGTAACGCTAAAACATTATCGGCAAGAACCGGAGCATCAAATACTTGCTGAATATGTTGTAAAGAAAATCAATGCTGCAGAAATAACCACACATGAAGGCAAGAGATTACGCATGAATGTGCTATAATAGCAAGCATTTTGCTATCTTATATTCTTTATGAATTTGTGGAATTCCTGATTAAGACTTCTGGCAAAAGGGATGAAAGATCAGGAATGGATGAAATAAGCAAGAACCACCACCGAATTTAGCAAGATTGGTCAAGCCCTCCTCTGGAGGATCTGCTATCATATCGGCAGGAATGGGAGGACGATGAAGAGGTCGACGCTTTAGCAGTACAAAGAGAGGATGCTTCGTGTGCTGCTGCACATCCAGCAGCATCTCGACGACGAGCTTTCCCATTCAGAGAGGAGCTTACCCGGATCGCCTGCTTCTCACAGTACCATTTTCACCGCATATTCCGGGGGATGATCGGGGAGTCAGTGGGCGAGCACGTCCGAAGGCTGAGGCTCGAGCGGGCAGCTTCGAGGCTCAAGCATGGTGATACTCCAATTACCATGATCGCCTTTGAGGCTGGGTATGAGACCCACGAAGCGTTCTCCCGGGCCTTCAGGGCAATTCACGGCGTCTCCCCTTCGGAGTTCCGCCTTAGAAACGGCTCGGTTCCCCGAGCCGCTTCACTATCAGGGGTGCACTGGCGGGATGGGGAGGCGCCTCTGAACTTTACACCAGTAATATTGGAGGGCAATGCCATAGATGTAAAGATCGAGAAGATCAAGCCGATCCGTGTTGCGTTTGTACGCCACATCGGCCTCTACGATGAATGTGATGCTGCATGGGACAGGCTAACCACCGAGCTGGGCCACCGTGGCCTGCTTGGCGGCGAAACTAAGTACATCGGGCTCTGCTACGACGACCCCGAGGTAACACCTCCAGAGAAGGTACGCTACGATGCTTGCGTCAGCGTAGATGAGAGCTTTCAGCCTGAGGGGGAGATAGGAGTGCAGACGATAGCAGGTGGTGAGTATGCGGTCACCACACATTTTGGCCCCTACAGCAGGCTTGGGGAAACCTACGCAAGGCTATTCGGTCAGTGGCTGCCTCAAAGCGGCCGGGAGCTTCGTTCGATACCCTGCATGGAGATATACCTGAACGACCCTGAGGGCACCGAGCCGGAGGACCTGATAACTGATATCTATGCTCCGCTTGAGTCAAGATAGGAGGAAATCATGGCGACGAAGGGCAAAGTAGACCTTTTCAAGGAGCACAGGGAAGAGTATACGGCATCAAAAAAACCTGTTTTTGTCGATGTGAAAAATGCCACCTACCTTGCCATCGAGGGGAGGGGTGAACCTGGCGGCGAGGAGTTCCAGAGGAAGATCGGAGCCCTCTACGCCGCTGCGTATACCCTGAAGATGAGGCGGAAGTTTGCCGGTAAGCAGGACTACGTGGTTGGAAAGCTT
>CAZPCG010000083.1:4323-6073 GCA_964584875.1 uncultured Spirochaetota bacterium | reverse complement strand
GACCGCGGGGCTATCTCCCGGGATAGCTGGTGCTGGAGGCTCATGATCCGAACGCCTGATTTCGTAGACAGGGATGAGCTTGAAGAGGCTGTTTCTGTTCTGTTAGAAAAAGGTAAGGAGAAAGAGGTGAAGGAGGTAGCACTTCTCACTCTCAACGAGGGCAGGTGTGTACAGATGCTCCATGTAGGGCCATACGAGAAGGAAGGGGAAACAGTGGATTTAATGAAGCGTTATGCCTCTGAAAACGGGCTTGAACCGCACGGCCTGCACCATGAGATATACCTCTCGGACCCCAGAAGGGTTCCTCCCGAGCGGCTGAAAACTATACTCCGGGTACCTGTTAAGTGAGCGAGAGATTTTTGTGACAGCTTAATTTGAATGTTATCCGTTTCATCGTATGAGCGGATACCTGACAATAAGTGAAGAGGAGATTTTTTGGGCCTATTTCACTTCTTCAATTTTTCCAGTTCTAATTGAACGGTGGATGGCATCAATAATCTTAACAACATAAAAACCTTCATCAATGCTTACCGATGGTTCAGTTTTGAGCCTGACATTATCTATGAATGCATTTAACATTTCCGCAGCAAAACCAACAGGTTTTCCATATATTGGACGACCCAGAATGGGCGGATGGGTGTATTTATCTGTCATTTTGTGGATCATCTGATCTCTTAGATCTATGCTGAGTGCCCCTTTTGTACCAACAATCTCGAATCTGAAATCATAGATGAGAGGTATACTCTCAGGGTATATCCAGCAGGTACTGAATGTTGCTTCTGTACCATCGTCATATTCAATCATGGCGGAGATTGAATCGTAGGTGTCGATACCCATCTTTTGAAGAACCTGTTTACTTCCATGAGCGTAAACCCTTGAAACCTTTTTTCCTGTTAGCCACAAAGCCATGTCAATGCAGTGGGGGAAGAGAAACCAGCCTGGAGTGGATTTAGAGGCCCACCCTAACATCTTTGTTGGTACAAATATCGAATCGTTAAGACATGAATTCATAAAAAGGACAGCTCCAAGTTCTCCGTTATCAATCGCTTCCTTGGCTGAAATGAAAACGGGACTCCATCTGTTTTCAAAGGCCACAATTGCCTTTTTCCCTGACTTCTTTAATGAATGGGTCATCTCTTCTGCATCGTCCGTTGAAGTGGCAAGGGGTTTTTCAATCATAACATGACACCCCTTTTCTGTTGCTGATAACACAGCCTCTTTATGAAGATGATCGGGAAGTGCCACTATTACAAGATCCATGTTCTCCTGCTCAAGCATTTCATTGAAATCAGAATAAGCTTTACCCCGGAATTTCTTTTTAGCCCCCTCGCGTCTTTTGTTATCACCTTCTGCAAATGCTACAAGCTCTGCATAAGGGTTGAATGAGATCGTTTGGGCATAGAGTTTTCCTCTAATTCCCATCCCAATTATCCCTATTTTCACCACGACTCTTCTCCTCGACGTTGGTTTTTTGAAATTAATTAATTATAGAGAAAATTATCGTTGGCACCAAGTGCATAAAGGTAATGTAGTTATTTTTCTGTAAAAAGTATTAGGAAAATGGCGCAGCCACGGCTAAAATATATCTGTTTAACAAAATATTTTAACCAGGAGGCTACGCCATATGAAAAAGATACCACCTTCAGAGAAACTTCGCAAGGAAATTGATGAGATTCTCTCAGGGCAGTTAAGGGAAACTGAGGACTTAGTAGGTTTGCTGCTCGAGCGCTCTTTGAAAATGATGTTTCAA
>CAZPCG010000083.1:3124-4313 GCA_964584875.1 uncultured Spirochaetota bacterium | reverse complement strand
CCTTGAGCAGGAAGTGGAAGATTATCTGGGGCGAGGATACTACGAGAGGAAGGCTGAAAGCAGGAAAGGGTATAGGAATGGGTATGAGCCGAAACGGGTTAGGACTGCGGAGGGTGAGGTTATCCTTGAAGCTCCTCAGCTGAGGGAGACTGAGGGGTGCTATCGGTCAGAGTTTTTGAGTAAAATTGATCTTTTGAGCCCACGGTTGAAAAGGCTTGCGGTTGAGATGTACGCACGAGGGCTTTCCACAAGAGACATTGAGGAAGCTTTAAGGGATAAAAGCTCAGGGAAGAGGCTTTTGAGCAAGGATGGGGTAAGTGAGTTGACCAAGGAGCTTTGGGAGGAGTATGAAAGGTTTTGTGAGCGGGATCTCTCCGGATATGATGTGGTGTACCTATTTGCGGATGCTGTTTTTGAGAGCCTCAGACAGGAGGTAGGGATGAAAGAGGCGATCCTGTGTTGCTGGGGCATCACCTCTTCTGGGAATAAGGTATTGCTACACATAGGGTTAGGGAACAAGGAATCCTTTGAGAGCTGGAGGGAGTTTTTCAGGCACATGGTGAGGCGGGGTTTGAGGATACCATTACTGGTGGTCAGTGACGAGGCCCCTGGGCTCATCAAAGCGGTGGTTGAGTGCTTCCCTGAAAGTCGGAGGCAACGATGTCTTTTTCACAAGCTCTCGAACATACGAAACAAGCTTTCTCAGGAAGCGATTGATGAAGTGTTGCCTCAGATCAAATCTGCTTACTATCAAACAGACCCGGAGATTGCCAGGGAATGCGCTGCGAAGATAATTGATGCCTATGCCGGGGTATATCCTTCAGCCGTAAAGAGCTTTGAGGAAGATTTCGAGGCATGCATTCAGCACATGTATTTTCCTGCCGGGCATCAGAAACACCTCACCACAACCAATCTTCTGGAGAGAGCATTTGTTGAACAGAAAAGGAGGACCAGGGTTATTCCTCGATTCTTCGATGAGAAGAGCTGTCTGAAACTTGTATATGCGACTATGGTTAGGGTGAGTAGGAAATGGCGCAGAGTAAAGATGAGTGAGTATGATCTTGCAGTGTTACGGAACCTTAGAAGATTATATGGTTGGAAAGAGGATGAGGAGGGATATATCTCAAAGAAGGCTGTGGCTTAGCCATTTTCAATTTTACAGGAAAAATTCTACTTGACCGTGCATAAA
>CAZPCG010000083.1:1807-3114 GCA_964584875.1 uncultured Spirochaetota bacterium | reverse complement strand
TTTCTTTTTATTATAATAAATGTAATTGACATTTAATCTTCGTTAGAATAGAATGATTTTTGAGATTACAGTTTTATACCGTGCCTTTATTAAAAAGAGAGGGGGTGATAGAAGGGTTTTTAAGAAAAGCAGAGCTTTTTCCATTTTTAAACGTAGTTTAAGAGGATTCTCGATCAACAATTCTGTTATCAAAGAAAGGAGGTATTAGAGATGAAGAGGAAAGATTTAAAAACGAAAAAATCATCAAAGACCCTGCTGAGCATCTATATCTGTGTGCTTCTATGTGTTTCATTACTATTCATCATAGGTGGCAAAGGGAAGGAGAAAGTAAAAGAGAAGGTCACTATTAATGTTCTGTCAGTGCAAGACCCATTCTATTTTGCACTGGAAAAATTGCTTCCTAAGTTTGAGGAGGAAAAGGGTATCAAGGTCAACCTTGATGGTCTTGCCTACGATGCGCTCCATGCCAAGATCATTACTTCCTTTGTGGCAAAATCTCCCGGTGTTGATGTGGTCACAGTGGATCAAATGTGGCTTTCTCAATATGCGGATAACGGATGGATAGCAGATCTAACTCCCTATATAGAAAAAGATAAAAGTGAAGTGAAGATGAATGAGTTCGTACCGGAAGTTATCTACAGCATGAATGAGTGGCGAGGAAAAATATTTACCCTTCCCATTGCTGCCTATGGACAATTTGTCATGTATCGTACTGATCTTGTTGAAAAAGCAGGTTTACGGCCCCCTCCAGAAAAACCAGAGGATTGGTGGAGCTGGGAAACCTATTCCGAGTATGTCAGAAAACTCGATGAGCTTGGTCCAGAGATATATGGAACTGTTATATGTGGGGCACAACCCGTACCTATAGTACATATGTACACCCAGCTTGCTGTCATGAACGGTGTTAAATGGGTGAAGCAATTTCCAGAAGGTACCTGGGACTTTGCTCCTACTATCAATGTCCCGGAAAACGTGGAAGCACTGGAGTTCTACAGGATACTCTATAAACACTCTCCTGCGGAGAGCATAAACTACAACTGGTTTGATGCAGGGATGAGTTTTGCAAAGAAGGATATAGGAATATTTTTCTGGTGGACCCCTTATGGATATCTGGTAAGACAGGCTGGGTATATGGTGGAAGAACCTTCACCCGTGGTAGGAAAATATAAAATTGCACCGCTTCCAGTGAGACGTGGAAAAAAGCAGATATACAGTCTTGGCGGATGGAGTGTTGGTATTCCGATCTTTTCTGCCAATAAAGATCAAGCCTGGGAGTTCGTGAAGTGGTCTACCAGTGGAGAGGTACA
>CAZPCG010000083.1:1390-1797 GCA_964584875.1 uncultured Spirochaetota bacterium | reverse complement strand
GGAAATGGGTCTGGTTGGTCTGAAGCAGTTTGCCGATTTTTCCAGGGAACAGCTATTTCATGATAAAGATTTACTCAATATATATCCCTGGCTCGAAACGCAACTATTTACCCTTAAAGAGGGAAATGGTAAAATAACAAGACCTCCAATTCCCATTTATACAACTCTGGAAGGTTTTTATGGATT
This sequence comes from uncultured Spirochaetota bacterium, assembly GCA_964584875.1. Classification (GTDB taxonomy): domain Bacteria; phylum Spirochaetota; class B62-G9; order B62-G9; family DRHN01; genus CAZPCG01. Next base: position 1,611 of record CAZPCG010000083.1, on the reverse strand, counting down.
GCAACTTAATATGGCTGTTGCGGGGATTAAGTCCCCCGAGAGTGCCCTGAAAGAGGCGCAGGCACAATTTGAACTTGCCCTAAAGCAAAACTTTTACCTCCCTTATAAGGGTGAGAGTTTTGATGATACCCTGGAAAACACGAAAAAATTGATCGGCAGGCTCTCCCCTTAATCTTAAGTCAATGAACAAAAGTATCCTGTGAGGTGTCTCCTGCCTCACA
>CAZPCG010000083.1:0-1380 GCA_964584875.1 uncultured Spirochaetota bacterium | reverse complement strand
CTTCAACAACGACGAAAAAATGGCATATCTCTCAAGCAAGCACAACAAGAAAATAAGTAAAAATAACTTCCCTTAATAATCGAAATGTGCTATAATGATATTATGGCGCATGCAAAAGAGGAATCGGTAGAGAAGATTAGAGATAAATATGAAGGGATTTCATTTTGTTTAAATGAAAGAAGTCGAAGGATATGGGCAGCAACAGAAGCGAAGAGCTACGGTAGGGGTGGTATCACGGTAATTTCAAAAGCCACCGGTATAGATGCGAAAACAATAAGAAAGGGTCTTTTGGAATTAGATGAGAAAGACCGATTATCTGCTGATCGTATACGGCGCGAGGGAGGTGGTAGAAAGAAGCTGAAGGATACTTATCAGAATCTATTGGATGACCTAGAATCGTTAATTGAGCCCCTTGCTCGTGGCGACCCGGAATCCCCATTACGTTGGACATGTAAAAGCACGTATAAACTATCCGATGAGCTGATGAAAAAAGGATACAGTGTGTGTCAACGCAGCGTTTACAGTCTACTTGAAGATTTAGACTACAGTTTGCAATCGAATAGAAAGACCAAAGAAGGCGCCAATCATCCTGATAGAGATGCACAATTTCACTATATCTATGAAAGAGTAAAATATTTCCAATCCTGCAATAATCCAGTCATCTCAGTTGATACCAAGAAAAAAGAGAATATAGGAGAGTATAAAAATGGCGGCAGAGAATACCATAAAAAAGGTCATCCCATAGAGGTAAATGTTTACGATTTTCTAAACAAGAAACTTGGAAAAGTGTCACCGTATGGGGTATATGATCTGTCGAAAAACAAAGGATGGGTGAGTGTTGGCATCAGTGCCGACACAGCTGAGTTTGCGGTAAATAGCATTCGATGCTGGTGGTATATAATGGGCAAGCCGGTATATCCCAAGGCTATAGAATTACTCATTACAGCTGACTGCGGTGGAAGCAATGGATATAGAGTCCGACTTTGGAAAGTTGAGCTACAGAAATTAGCAAATGAATTGAATATGGAAATAAACGTTTGTCATTTTCCTCCGGGCACAAGCAAGTGGAACAAAATTGAACACAAGATGTTCAGCTACATTTCAGAGAATTGGCGAGGTCGTCCTCTTATCACAAAAGAAACTGTTGTGAAACTCATCGCCAATACCAGAACAAAGAAGGGTCTTGAGATAAGAGCTATACTCGATGAAAACGTTTATGAGAAAGGTATTAAAATTACCGATGAGCAAATGGTTCGAATAAACATAGTCGAAGCAGATTTCCATGGAGAGTGGAATTATAAGATTCTACCACAAAGGAAGAGAAAAAATTAAGGAAGTTATTTTTACTTAATTCCTTAGCGAACTTTATGAGAAGTATAA
>CAZPCG010000082.1:376-7608 GCA_964584875.1 uncultured Spirochaetota bacterium | reverse complement strand
TCCTTACGTTGATCCCCTTTACACTGCGAAAGAAATCAACCGGGTCGTGAAAACTCGTTATCGCGCTTGAGAGGTCGCGCCTGCTCTTCAGCTGGTCCGATATGAAGTATGGAAGCGTGCAACCGGCATAGGCGAGAAAATACCCCTTCTCAAAGAGAGTTATTTCTGCATGCGGGTCGATCCTTCTTGCCCGTGATGCCGCCTTCGGCCCGGCTGAGACTCCGCCTACGACAACGATCCGCTTCCTCTTCACAGGCTTTACCTGAATCGAAAGCTCCGGTGCCCTTGTTTCCTTCAGAGGAAGGGAAACCGTCGCCTTGGTGCCTTCATTTTCCTTGCTCCATATCTTTATGCTCCCCCCGCATACATCCAGAACCCTCTTCACGATTGAAAGCCCGAAACCGGTACCTGTTTTATCGAACTTGCGGGCATTGGGTGCCCTGTAGGAATCCTCAAAAATTCTCTCCTGCTCCTCCTCCGGGATGCCGATCCCGTGATCCCTAACCATGCAGGTGAGGATCCCATCGATGTCGTCGTATCCCACGGTAACGCTGACCGTGCCGCCCCTGTGAGAGTACTTTACAGCATTTTCCAGAAGGTTGTATATGGCCTGCTTGATGCCCAGTGGATGCCCGTGGGTAATAAGCACCCTGTGGGGCAGGTTGACTTCTATATTGATTTCCTTTTCCTGAATTTTTCCATGCAGCTCTTCAATTGCCCTGGAGCAGACCCTGATAAAATCAAAGTCCTCAAGCTCAACCCTCTCCGCTCTCAACCTTTCAAGCTCGAGGATATCCCGGATGAGGATCTCGAGTGAATCGGTGCTGTTCTTAATGGCCTCGATTATTCTGAGCTGCTTCCAGTTCAACCGGCCCGCATACTCTTTCAGAAGGGCCCCTATGCTGAAGCTGATGGTGGCGAGGGGAGATTTCATCTGATGGGCGCTTACCACGAGGTACTGGCTCCTCTCCCTCCTCAGCCGCTCGATCTCGTTCTGGAGCTCGCTTAGCTTCACCCTTAGATCTTTTACCTCACCGCGAAGGTTTGGCATCCTCCAAAAACTCCCTGCCGGTTACTTATTCTAATTTATGATGATACTTTACGAAGTGTAAATGAGAATATTGAAAGACAGAAACCGAAGCTTTCATGCATGTAACAATACACGCTGTTATTCTATGTGGGGAGTAGCTTGAGGGATCTGGGGTGCCCGGGTCCCGTTCCCTTACTTCTGAGTCACTTCATCAGCATAGTCGTCTATAACAGATTTCTCCCACAGCTTGATCCCAAATATGTAGGACCCCCGTATCAGGGCATGGGCAGCAACCGTTGCTGCGAAAAAGATCAGCGGGATACAGAGAAGGGCCTTAACGCCAACACCCGTAAAACCATAGCGGAGAAAGACCCCGAAGAGTATGCTCCATGTGCCAAGGGTCACGCATTTTGTCGATGCCTGTAGCCTGTTGTATACGTCCGGTAATCGTACCAGGCCCAGGCACCCGAAGAAGTCGAAAGCCACGCCTATGCCGATAAATACGGAGCTGATTATATTATTCATTGAGCTTCTTCCCCGAAAGGTATTTTGCCAGAGTCAGGGTGCCTATAAAACTCAGTATTGCCCAGGTTATGGCAATATCTATGATGAACGTTCTTCCTGTCTTGATGACCAGCAGCGCGCATGTTCCAACAACAAGTATGCCAAAAATATCGATCCCCACCATACGGTCCGCTATTGTTGGCCCCCGGATAATTCTAAAAAGGCAGAAGAATGCCAGACCGATGAGAATGTACAGAAAGATATCGATGATCGAGGTCATTCAAATATCCTCTTAATATATTTTTCGAATCGTCCCATGATCTTCTGCGTGTATATTGCAGGGTCCTTGCTGTACACGTATATCCAGTGAATGTAGAAGGTATCACCGAGAATATCGACCGTGATGGTACCTGGTGTCATTGTAATGGAGTTTGCAAGAAAGACCTTCCCGATGTCGGTTTTCAAAGAGGACTTCACCCTGACAATTCCGGGCCTGATCGGCATTGCGGGATGCACAACCCGGTACATGACATCGAAGTTTGCCTTTATGCACTCCCACAGAAAGACGAAGAGGTAAATAAAAGCCCAGAAGTACCTCTGTATCTGCACAAGCTTCCTGTCCGACTTCAGAGAATATTTAGTGAAGAAGATGGTTACCACAAGCGCCGCAACGACGCCAACGGTAATATTGGGGAGCGCAACGTTCAGCGTCAAAAGCAGCCAGATGCCAAAAAGGAGTATAAAGAGTAATATAGCCTTCATATCAGTATCCTAACACGGTTGTTGAATACCCTGCAGTATCAAGCAGCACATTTACCGCCGGCATGAGCACTATATCCCTGATAGAAGGAACAATGAGGAGACTCAGCGCGATGCACAGCACTGCCATGAAAACCATTGAAAAGCACATGGCAAAGGGGACTTCCCGTACTACGATTTTCCTCCTACCCCATTCCTCCCCACCCTTATTGAAAAAGGTAAATCGCTGTACCTTCAGAAATGAAGCCAGGGTAATGATGCTTACGAAAACGGCGAGTATAGCGAGTACGTAGTACCCAGCCTGAATTGCAGCAACGATAATGATGAGCTTGCTGAAAAAACCGTTGAAGGGCGGCACACCGGAGATTGACATCGATGCGCTGAGTGATGTGGAGGTTGTCACCGGCATAAGCGATGCAAGACCGCCGAGTCTCTTCATGTCCCTGATACCCGTCTCATACTCCACAGCCCCCGCATTTAGGAAGAGGAGTCCCTTAAACACAGCGTGATTGAATAGGTGAAAGAGCCCCCCTGCTATGGAGAAAGCAGCAATAGAGCGCTCCCCGCCCCTGGCAAGCACCATCATTCCAATCCCTACTCCGAGAACAACGTAGCCCATCTGGCTGATGCTGTGATAGGCGAGCAGGCGCTTGATGTCCCACTGACCGATAGCAAGGAGCACCCCTACGACCATGGAGAGGGTGCCTATTAGCGTTATGACCAGTGCGATATCGGAGGCGATTTCGAACATGTTGAAAAACAGCCGCAGGATGACATAGGCCCCTATTGCTTTTATCAAAACACCTGAGAGCATTGATGAAATTGGCGATGGTGCTGACGAATGGGCATCGGGGAGCCAAGCATGAAAGGGTATCATTGCCGCCTTGAGCCCGAATCCGGCCAGTAAAAGTACTGAGACAAACTTCACAAAATCACGGCCCGTTTCACCCGCCTGCATTACCTTCGATATATCTGCGATGTTCAGGGTGGAGGTGCTCCAGTAGAGCATGCCTATGCCAAACAGGATGAAGAGGGATGAGACTCCACCCAGCACCTGGTATTTAAAGGAGGCCTCAAGCTCTTCCTTTTCTATCCCGAATGCGACGAGAGCATAGGAGGCAATCGCAGCCATTTCCAGGAAAACGTACAGGTTGAATACATCTCCGCTCAAAACCACACCATTCATTCCGGCAACCATGAGGCAGAAAAGGGTGTAGTAATAGTTTTCAGAGGTGAACTTCTTCATGTATGAGATTGAGTAGAAGGCGGAGAGAAAACCGATTAGGTTTATGATGAGAAGGAGATATACCGAAAGACCGTCAAGAACCATATAGATCCCAATCGGTATCTTTTCAAACAGTTCGTGTCCACCTACACTGTACACGACCGGACTTTTCCAAACAAACAGGAGATACGCCGCAAGACCAGTAAGAAATACGAGTATTAACGAGGTGAAAAATCTCCCGAACCCCCCGGCAAATCCCCCCACAATAGCGATGAGAAACGCACCCGCTAAGGGAATGATCACAAATATGGGAACGAACCAGTCCATACCTTACCCTTTTAAGTTTTTTATTTCTCGTATGTCAAAGGTATCGTACTTCCTGTATATACGTATGGCGATTGCAAGCAGCAGTGCGGTTGTGGCAAGCCCTATTACGATTGCGGTGAGAACCATGGCCTGGGGAAGCGGGTCGACAAATATCCTCTTCACAACTTCGTCCGAAAGGATGGGTGCGGTGCCCCCCCTCACATAGCCTATGAGAACCAGAAACAGATTGACGCTGTACTCCATCACCGCAAGACCTATGACGATCTTGATTAAGTTTCTTTTCACCAGTACACCGTAGAGCCCCACCAGAAATAATAGCGCACATAAGAGATACACGATCATTTCAACACCTCATCGCGATAGATCAGGAGTGCAAGGAATACCGTCAGGAGTGCTGCGGCCACCTCTATCCCAACGGCAACGTTGAATATCGGGATGAACCCGGAGCTTATTAGCTGGCCTACCACACCCTTTGGAAGATAGTTAACGAAGAATATCCCGACACCGCCGAGAACAATCCCCACCGCTGCGACTATGAGGAATACGAGTATGGCGCTGCTCTCAAGGATGGAAGACCCGGTCTCCTCCTTCTTCAGCGCAATGAATTCGCTCCCGAAGGAGATGATAAGCAGTATGAAGGAACCAGCGATTATGGTTCCGCCGGCAAAGCCTCCGCCCGGTGTGAGATGCCCATGTACTATGATGTATATACCGTAGAGGAAGATTATTCCACAGATGATCTGTGTCACCTTTTTCACAATGATGGTCATTCCCTTCATGGTTTATTCCTTCTATTTATTCCTTCCTCCCCTTCAACCTCAGCACGGTGAGCACTCCGATGACGGCTGTGAAGAGTATGGTTGCTTCACCGAGTGTATCGTACCCCCTGTAATCGAATATGACGCCGGTCACGAGGTTTGCACTCCCCGTGACATCAGCCCCCGGCTCAAGGTAAGCCATTGACATCCGCAGGGCACGTTCGCCAAAGGTACTCAGCGTCCCCGTAACCCTGTTGAAGAAGTAGAGGAAGAGGCCTGCAAAGACGACTGCGCTGACAACGTAGAAGGCCACTCTCCTCCTCTGGGATTTCTCCTCCTCTCTCGTGCTGTTCAGGATGACCGCAATCATGATGATGAGGGTTATAGTCTCAACGACGATCTGCACCAAGGCGAGATCCGGTGCCTGAAGGAGGAGGAAGGCGATAACCAGACCAAAACCGACGATACCATAGGCGATGACAGCAGAAAGGAGGTCTCTCGCCTCAAGCGAATATATTGCTCCGCCGATCATGAGCAGGAGGATGACAATAAGGAGTATCAGCATTTCATTCTTCCTCCAGGAGCACTGCTAAAATAGTTTAGTTCTAAAATGTTATATCTTTTGCTCACCCTTCAGGCCCATGAATGATGATCACTGCCGCTTTTCCTGACTCACAGGATGAGCACAATAACGAGCACTATTATTCCCAGCACAACCCATGCGGCATAGAGAGGGAGCACACCCGAGTGACACCTGCTGAAAACGGTGTTTATGTTCAGTACGATATTCTTTACATTATCATATAGATCAAACAGCTTCTTCTCCGCCCTTTTGTAAAAGAAGGAAAGCACCTTCAGGTTGCTTATAGTCTTGTAGTACTCGGTAGCCGGGAAGTCCGTTTCCACGGACATTTCTTCCCCGCCTGCAAATATCCCCGTGGTCCTGACCTTTTTGACGTTCCCGAGCAGGTAGATTAAAAAACCAACGACCAGTGACACGAGTATGAGGCCTGTTACTGTCCCCGAGCTCCAGATGCCCTCATACTGGAACTCACCCACCATCGGGACGATGAAACTCGGGACGACAAACCTCGTCGCAAATACACCGAATCCGACACAGATGAGGGCTATGACAATCTCGGGTAACCACATCAAAATGCTCACCTCCCTCACCCTTTTCAGTTCCTCTCTCCTCCTTCCGAGGTATATTCCCGAGATGAACTTTATGAAGCTTGCAAGTGTAAGGGCCGAGCCGAACACCGCAAGGAGGAGCCACACCACCCAGACCCTGTTTGCTGGCCCCGTTCCCCTGCCGAACTCGATTATACCCTGGTAGATGAGCCACTTCGATGCAAAGCCATTGAAGGGAGGGACGCCTGAGATTGACATGGCGCACACAACTGCTGCGATGAAGGTCAGGGGCATCGCTCCGGAGAGGCCTCCCACATCCTCAAGCTGCTCCTTCCCGGTCCGCTGCTCCACACTGCCCGCCGTGAGGAAGAGCCCGCTCTTGTAGAGGGCATGGTTGATCATGTGAAAAAGACCACCTGCTATTCCTATCGGGGTTCCAAGGCCCAGCCCGGTCACCATGTAGCCCACCTGAGAAACCGCGTGGTAGCCGAGGAGCTTCTTGTAGCTGTGCTGAATCAGCGCCATCAGAACTGCCGTTATGATTGTCAATACACCGATGATGAGTAGGATGAGATTCAGCCACGGGTTCAGAACAAAGAGAGTCATGCAGACGCGGGCGAGGAAGTAGATGCCGAGAAGCTTATCGAGTGATGCAGGGAGCAGGGCCGATGAGGATGCAGGGGCTTTTTCTGCATAGTCAGGGACCCAGGAGTGGAACGGGAAGGCTCCCGCCTTTGTAAGGGCCCCGATGAGAAGGGTTATGAAGGCTATAACACCAAGTGCATCGTCGGTTGCAACCCTGATCTCAGACATACTCAGGCTTCTTGAAAGCACCCACAGAAGCCCTATACCGAATATCATCACCGAGTCAGAAGCCCCGATGAGGATAAAGCTCTTCTTGGCTGCAGCGGAGCTTGACTCGTCGTAGGATTTTATCAGCTTGTAGAGGGTTAACCCCAGCACACCCCAGAAGGTGATGAATAGGAAGAAATGGTCCGAGAGGGCAGCCGCAGCCGATGCCCCGAGTGTTATGAGGAGATTTGGGAAGTAGTGTATCACCCTTTTCTCCCTCTTTACGTAAGAGAGGGAATAGAGAGATATCATGAATCCGAAGAAAGCAACACCCAGAGAGATCGTTTTGCTAAGTGGATCGAGATTGAATGACAGAAGCTTTGAGAGAGAATCACCCTCTCCGGCAAATCCAGGTAATAGTGTCACCTGGATGATCTGTGCAGGCATGCGGAACAATCTGAGGGCGAAAAAGAGCATGATCGCCGATACGATGACAGATATGATACCCTTCGCATGCTTAGCTATTTCTGGTAACAGGAAGAGGAGGATTCCTGCCGCTATGGGGAGCAGGATTATATAAAAAAGTTCGTTCATAGCATAACCCTTATACGTCTGTGGATTGATGCATCCCTACACCGTTTTTGACGAGCTCCCTCTTCAGGTTTTATGCCTCTAAGCATCTATAATAGCTTAACTTATTTAATGC
>CAZPCG010000082.1:0-366 GCA_964584875.1 uncultured Spirochaetota bacterium | reverse complement strand
AACAAAAAAATGCTTGACAAACATTTTTTTGCCGTTGTAAAATGCAGCGTGCAGGATCGTTAAAATGTTGTCAATTTCAAAACTCTTTTGTAGATTAATCACAAAGGTTGATCAAGAAAGATCAATCAAAAAATAAGAAGGGTCCTATAAATTACCATGGCTTCGTACTATGTATCGAAGGAAAAATTCAGCAGTTTTCTTGAAAACCTTGAAAAAAGCTATTCTGTGTTTATTCCATTGAAGAAGGGTGAACATCGCTTTTATACCAGGTTCACAGCTCCCTCCGAGCGTGAAGGAGCCGCCCGGAAAATCTCAGAGGGCGAGGCTGTCATCGGTGAGGTAAGAGCCTTCGAGCCTTTGAAGCTG
>CAZPCG010000081.1:0-7643 GCA_964584875.1 uncultured Spirochaetota bacterium | reverse complement strand
GTGGACCCCCGTTTAACCCGAAATGCCTCATGATGACATCCCTCTCGATCGGTTTCAGCTTGTCTATGACCTCGTTTATTATCTCACGGAGGTTTCTCTCCATGACGATTTTTTCAGGGTGCTTGTACCTGCTATCATCGACCAGGTCAAGCATCGTATCCGAGTTCTCATCCTCGGAGAGTCTCTGGTCAATGGATACTGTATGGTACAGCCTTTCTAGCTTCTCTATTGTCTCTGAGTCAACAGCATTCTCATCCTTGTTTGAGAGGCGGGTTGCGTATTTAAGCGGTAGCCTGATCGATGTTGACTGCTCAAAGATTGCCTTGAGTATGTAATGGCGTATCCACCAGCGGGCGTAGGATATAAATTTGAACCCCCTATTCACGTCGAATTTTTCAACGGCCTTGATAAGTCCCATATTTCCTTCATTTATCAGATCCATCAGGGGGAGACCGAGGTTCTGGTACTTCACTGCAACGCTTACGACGAATCTTAAATTCGAGGTGATCAGCTTCTCTTTCGCCTCATGGTCACCCTGAGCAGCCCGCATTGCATACATTGCTTCCTCTTTCCTGCTCAGCACCCGAATCCCCTCGATCTGTTTCAAATATATCTGAATCGTGTTTTTTTCAATATTTGATCTCCTCATTTACTTTTTTCCTCTTCTCTGTATTGTGGATGAATTTGGAACTCTTCAATTTTACTCCGCAGCGTTTTGTAGTCGACTCCAAGCATACCCGCAGCTTTTACCCTGTTCCATTTCGTCTTCCGAAGAGCAGCTTCTATTGCTTCTTTCTCCGCCTTCCTCCTGGCCGCCCTGGATATATCCTTCAAGGTTACCCCATCTCCGACCTCAGGAATTGGTTTTTTCTGCTCCACAAGCAGCGGGAAATGACGCAGCCCTACGGGACTATCCCCTGCAAGGATAAAGGCCCTTTCCAGCATGTTCTCCAGCTCACGAACATTCCCCGGGAAGTGGTACTGCTTAAGCCGCGAAAACACCTCCTGCGACAAGCCGGTTACGTTTTTTTTTAACTTCCTGTTGAGATTCTCGATGATGGCACTGATAAGTATCTCAATGTCTTCTTTTCGCTCCCTCAAGGGTGGAATGTGTACCGGCACCACATTCAGCCTGAAGTAGAGGTCCTCCCTGAACTTACCACCCTTCATCATGCCTTCAATGTCTCTGTTTGTAGCTGAAATTATGCGAACATCAACCCTGATGGGCTCATCTCCTCCAACCGGTGCCACCTCACGGTCCTGTATAACCCTCAGCAGCTTCACCTGCATATTGAGCGGCATATCTCCAATTTCGTCCAGAAAGATCGTTCCGCCGTTTGCCGTCTTGAATTTTCCTTCTCTCTTTGCAACAGCCCCAGTAAAGGCTCCTTTCTCATAGCCGAAGAGCTCACTTTCAAGAAGGCTTTCAGGGATGGCGGAGCAGTTGACGGGAACGAACGGCATATCGTTCCTCCTGCTCTTCATATGAATCGCCCTGGCTACAAGCTCTTTCCCTGTACCGCTCTCCCCTGTTATGAGCACGTTCACCGCATCATTGGCAGCGAGCTTCCCAATGAGCTCATGAATTCTGCTGATCGCCTCGCTCACCCCTACAATCTTCTGCTCATCATAGAAAACCTTCAGCTCTTCCTTCAGTTGAACATTCTGATGCAGAAGATTGAAGGCCTCAACAGCTCTCGCTACATTGAGGAGTAGTTCATCCTTTCCGAAGGGTTTCGTAATGTAATCAAATGCGCCCTTTTTCATGGCCTCAACCGCAGTTTCAATTGTGCCGTAGGCGGTCATGATGATGATATGTGCATCAATTCCCCGCTCCTTTGCCCCTTCCAGGAGACCCATACCGCCGATCCCGGGCATTTTCATATCCGCCAGCAAAACGCAAAAATCATCCCTGGAGGCAATCTTAAGTGCCTCTTCGGCTGAATACGCCTTCTGCACCTCGTATCCCTCGTTCTGAATGATATTGGTTATGATGTTTGCCTGAACCTCTTCATCATCGACTACCAGTATCTTCCTGTTCATGTCAGAAATCCACGGGTAAAATAATCACAAACTCGGTCCCCTTCTTCCTCTCCGTGTTGATGCTTATCCTTCCCTTGTGACCGTGAATGATGCTATGTATCAGCGACAATCCGAGACCAAAACCCTGCTTCTTTGTCGTATAATAAGGGCTGAAAATCTTGCTCAGGTCCTCCTGTGGAACTCCTATCCCGTTATCCGCAACCCGCACCTCGATCTTTTCCTGCTCGAACTTCGCCGTTGTAATCTGGAAAACACCACCCCTTGGCATTGCCTCGAGGGCATTGATAATGAAATTCGAAAAAATCTGGTTCATTTTATCCTTATCCGCTTTTATGAGGGGTAAGTCGGGATCAAGTTCAAGGTGAATTGTTACACCCTGCTTCACAATTTCAGGATCGAAGAGTGAGGCTGTATCCCGGATGACACCGTTTAAATCAATTTTTTCAAATTGGAAAACGTTAGGTTTAGTGAGCCTTAGAAATCCCTCCACCGTACGATTGATTCTCCTGAGTTCATTCTTCATGTTGTCTGAAAGCTTGAAAAACTCATAACGCTTCTCTGGATCGTCGGGGCTGAAATGGGTCTGAATGTAATCGACAATCAGCCCCACTGTGTTAATCGGGTTCTTTATCTCATGCGCTATACCAGCAGCAAGATTCTTTGTTATCTCAACACTCTCGAGCCTGCTCTTCTCCTCCTCATACTCGGTAAGCCCCTTCTGCATCTTCTTGAATGATTCGGCCAACGCTTCGACCGGCCTGCAGCTTGGTATTTTCATTTCTTTCGTGAGGGTACTATCAGGAAGCCCTCGCCACAGCATCTTCGATAGGTTTGATAGCAAAACTATGGGTCTGGAAACCCTCTTTGTCACAATAATCGATGTAATGAACCCTGCGATCAGGGACAGCCCGAAAACTGCAATAACCTGGTTCCTGAACTGCTTCACTATGTGGAGTACGCTCTGCAGAGCGTCCTGATTATACATAACGGGGTAGTTTTTCTGCAGTATGAAATTGCTATGAATACCACCGCCCAGGATCATGCTTATCAATGGGTTGTCTTGAAGCAGTGTACCGCTATAGGTACTCTGTGTTTTCACGAGCTTTCGCTCCGCCCTGTCCTCACAGAATAAAACAATTCCAAGATCAAGAAGGAGGAGAATAAAAAAGAATGTGATTAATTTATTCCGTATGCACATGTTCCGAAACATAAATCTACCCCATAATTATTTTGCAATTATTGTACCATATCATATGCTCTGAGACTTTTTGTAACTTATTATATTTCGATAATTATCTTATAGCAACCGGTGTCTGCTAAAAGCCTTCAAAAATACCCCCAAACCATAGGTATAAATATCCTGCATATAGGGAACTTTTTCCCTAATCAGTCATGGTAATGTGGGTCAGGAGCATACGGGTCTGGTTGGCTTTTTCTACATGTAAGTCATCATTGCTGCACGAGGCAGCAATAAAAATGAGAATGTGCTTTACACCTGCTAAACAATGCCCTTTTGCAGGGCAACCTTAAGTGCAATATCGAAGAGGTCTTTCATCTCGAAGGGCTTCCTGATACAGGCGTAAATACCCGAAGTGTAAAGCTCTTCCTCGCTGAGGGATTCCCTCCCGGTGATGAATACAATTTTCGCATCCCTGTTTTGCTGAAGTATTTTCTTCGCTGCCTCAACTCCACCCATCTTGGGCATAAGGTAGTCCATGAATATCAGGTCAAAGGGATGCTTCCTGGCTAAATCAAGCCCATATATACCATCTTCAGCAACCGTTACCCGGCATCCCTTTTTGTTGAAGTAGTAGTACATCGTGTTCCTGACGTACTCCTCATCATCAACGATGAGAATATCCATATCGAGGTTTGGAATATCGCGATGGGTTAGTTCCACGGTGGTTGTGTCTGCCCTAACCTCCTCACCTTCAACCCTCAGAACCGGCATCCTTACAGTATATGTAAGGCGCCTGTCTCCCATCCTTTCAAGCTGAATACTCCCCCCATGATTATAGATTATGCGGTTGCAGAGAGAGAGCACATTACCGCTTTCAATTCTTCCCTCCCCGCTGTCGTTTTTAAATACAACCCTATGGAAGGCGAACAGTCTCTGGAGAGAGCGAAAACTGGTTTTTTCAAGTGCACATCCTTCCCCCATAATCGAAAAGAGTCCCTCCTCACCCTCAGTAGAAAGACCGATGCTCACCGCAGCTTCCTGATCACTGTGATGGATAATATCGCTTAGAAGGTTGAAGAATACCTGTACAAGCTGGTCGTAATCGCCTCTGATCGAGAATTCGCCTCCGATATTTTCGCAAATCTTTATCTTTTTCGCCCTTATCTGATTCTTTGCAAGTTCCAGCGAATCCTTCAGGATCGATGAGATGCGGATTGGTCTGATCACAGGATTCTCAACCCGGGCAAAGGCACGCAAATTTTTTATTTCGCTCCGAACCCGGTACGACGAATCAACAACGACCTGAAAAGAATCCCTGATGAGCTGTCGATCATGAGGGTTCAACTGGGCAAGCTCTGCATATCCCTGCATACCTGTGAGTATGTTATTGATCGCATGAGCCGTATCGCTCAATAACTTTTTGATAAACTCAGGGTCTTTAACCCTGGAAGTGCAGCTGAGCTTTTCCTTAAGGCCGACATACTTAAAAATAAAAAATACCGATTGTTCAAAGAAACCCTGCGGGAGCCAAAGAAACAGGAAACTGTCCACCGCATCATTCAGGGGAGAGGGATTCGATTCATCCGCATTGAGCAGTACCAGGGAGATGCGATCCCTGACGCTGTCAATCTCTTTAATTTTGGCCAGGAGGTTTTGGCTCAGAAATACATCATCGCAGAACACTACAGCGTAATCCGACTCTCTCAGGTATTTCCCCATTTTCTCAATGCTGTCCGTAACTACAGTTTCATAACCAAATGACCCTGAGATTTCTCTTAAAAGGGGGAAAAAAGTATGTTTTTCATCAAATACCTGAGAGTAGACAATTGATCTTTTCATTTATTTTTGGTTGCAGTATATTCTTTTTCTCCTCCTACAATCATTTTAATCTGAAAAGGGGGTTGATTTCAAACTTTTTTCAGTTCTCATCCATCCCATCCATTTCACTATGCTGATCGTCCTCTTCAAGACCGAACAACTCAATTATCTCATGGTTACATGCGGTAAAATCTTCAAAAGTGTCCTGGAGAGATTCGACATTCAGGCCGGAGAAGTAGATTTTTGAAAAAATCGAGAGGGTAATATCTTCATCACCCTTCGTGATGCTGAAGTAGTTCCCGTATTCATAGCAGATGTTTATGATCGACTCAATGTGCTCCTTAAGCAGGCCTTCCTCACCCACGTCAAAGGAGTATGAAGATGCAATCTCAAGGAAGTTGCTGTCTTTTTCGATCAGGATAGACCCGCCTATTTCGTCTGATTTCACAAAGGAAGCCTGGTATATCTCATCGGATTCTTCTCTATCGATTATGTCATAGCCCAGCTCGCTGCATATTGTTTCAACCCTATCGATCATTTCTTTCATCATCACTTCCAGTTATTCAGATATATTTTGTAATTGCTGCAACAAACGATGTTATTTTGTGATGGCTTTTCAGAAGAATGCTGGAGGCCGGGATGAATCATCTTCCCTTCTGCACTAAAGACTTGAGTTTCTTAATAACACTCTCCTCCTCCATGGTGTGTATCCCGAGGGTGGTGTCGCTCCAGCCCAGTATTATCATTGCTTCATGTTCGGTAATGGAGAGGGTATTGTCCTCCATACCGTTAATTTTCCTCAGAATGATTTCTTCCTCAGGCACGATGAGATCACCATCGCCCCAGTGCCCGCCGTGGATGGTACTTTCAGCCCAAACTCTGATTGCCTTGATTTCACCTCCTGAAAGGGTAATTTCCATTGTCGCCACGCTTTCAAGGACAAAAGCTAACGTAATCATAATACTTCGTCAAGAATTAACTTGACATAGCACTTACCTGATTCTATATTGCTTTGGTTATTCTAATCATCAGGAGAATCAGAATAGATGCCGAGAGTGTGCGCAATTTGCGGGAAGGGAGCAATGGCAGGCCGCCGCTATGCAACGCGGGGCCTTGCGCGAAGGAAGAAAGGAGCGGGTGTGAAGATCACCGGTATTTCAAAGAGGACCTTTTCACCAAATTTGATCACAAAACGAATTGTGATAAATGGATCCATCATAACAGCGAAGATCTGTACTTCCTGCCTCAGGAGCGGTAAAGCAGTGCCCGCAAAGGAAGTAAAGGCAGGCGGCAATATCGACTAATGGTAAGTTGAAAAAAGCGAGCCTGAGTCGAGGATAATTATTACCCTTCCTTCCTCCAGGTTTCGTTTTGTTTCATCATGCTGGACCAGTACTGCAGCATCTTCCCTTGCAACTGCAATATCGGTTTCGATGAGCTTCTCGTTCCTGATGGCAACAATCCGGTAGGGATTGTTACCAACCCTCTCTTGAAAACCCACGTACCATGGGTCATCGGTGTACTGAACGGCTCCCCACCTATCGAAGCTTGTCTTCTCCATAAAGTCAGCCGAAAAGACGAGAGTATGTTCTTCGTCAAAAATGCGCGGCGCAAAGGCGGGAACCCGCCCTAACCCCCTGGCGTCTATCACGAGACCACTGAAGGGTGCAGTGAAAGAGTATCCAGGATACAGCGGGAAGTGTCCCACGTCCTCTCCTGCCCTGATAAGCTCGGGAACTAACCCATCCTTCCCATAGAATGGGTATACCTTCGTAACAACCACCCTGTTATCATCATACTTCAGGGTATATGTCTTTATTCTCTCATTGTACCTGTAGATGCCTTCATTCTTTTCATAGCTCTGTTTCAGTACAGCATGGGCACTTTGATAGGCATCAACCCTCAACAACTGCATGGAGCGGATAAAGTTCTTTAAAAGCTCTTTCATGGCAGCTTGTGCTGCATCAAGCTGCCACTCCATGACATTTCCATATTCCCTCGTCGAAATAGAAGCAGCGCCCGATATCACAAGCCGTCCCCTGATCCAGTCAACTATAACTGGTGATAAATCTTTAGTTTCTCCGTTCCCGATCAGTGGAAACAGTATTAACAATACCGCAAGAAGATATCGCTTCAGTTGATCCATTTTTTATAGTAATATTTGCATAGAGTTTTTCCGGATATCAGGTAGTCCCTGAGCTCATTCCTGATATCGGGATAAATTGTAAGTTCTTCCATTTCAGTATGGCTAAAAAACCGAAAATCGACAACCCTTCTATCCATGCCCAGGCCAATAGAGCGCAGTGAGTCAGTCTCCACCAGAAAGGTCGGCTGAATGATATGATCACCACTGCCGGACATTGCCTCGACGACGAAGAGTAGCTTTTGAACTTTTACCTCGATCCGCAACTCCTCCAGGAATTCACGGGCCAGAGCCTGAGCCGAAGATTCACCAACCCCGATCCTCCCGCCTGGAAGCAGCCAGTAATCCTCGCCCACCTTCCGATGCTTGACAAGGAGAATAGTCGAATCTTTCAGAAGAACTCCGCAAACCCTTACATGCATGTCAGTTGAGCGGTACAGGTCGCTTCTTACCTCATAT
>CAZPCG010000080.1:263-7657 GCA_964584875.1 uncultured Spirochaetota bacterium | reverse complement strand
CCCCCACACCAAGCCTCGCCCCCACCCTGATCGACCCACCATCTGGCGTAAACTTGGCAGCATTGGAAAGCAGGTTAAATAAAACCTGTTTAAGCTTCCGCTCGTCAGCCTCCACCTCAAGCCCCTCAACATCCCCGGCCACATCAAGCCCAAGCCGTACCCCGTGCCTCATGGCCTTCTCCCTGATCATCACCAGACTGTTCTCCAGAAGCCCCCTCACCCCCACCCTCGAAAGCTCAAGCTCCATCTTCCCGGACTCAACCTTGGCAAGGTCAAGTATGTCGTTGATGAGACTCAGCAGGTGCTTCCCGCTCTCCACAATGTCCCTGACGTACTCCTCCTGCTTCTCGTTGAGCCTGCCGAAATGCTGCTCCTGCAACAGTTCTGAGAAGCCAATTATGGCGTTCAGGGGAGTTCTGAGCTCGTGTGACATGCTGGCCAGAAACTCTGATTTTGCCTGGCTTGCAACCTGCGCTCTGTACACCGCCTCCTCAAGCTCCTTCGTACGATCCTTGATCTTCTCCTCCAGCTCTTCGCTGAAAGCCTTGACCGTTTCTAAAAGGATAGCATTATTCACGGCAACTGCCACATGAGCTGCAAGGCTTTCTATGATCTCCCTATCCTGCTGAGTAAAATCCTTTCCACTTACATTATCTGTAAGGTAGATCACCCCCATGAGGCGATCACCCTGGATGATGGGACATCCCAGGAAAGACCTCATGACCGGGTGATTCTCAGGGAAACCGGCAGATCTCGAGTCAGATAAGATATCGGAAACCATGATCGTCTTTTTTTCAGAAAGCAACACCCCGATAAACCCCTTTCCATGAGGACAGTGCCCTATGGACTTTACCTCCTCATCTGTAAGACCCTCCTGAAAAAACTCAACTATCCTGTCATTTTCCACAGCGCCATACGCCGCATAACGTGCACCAGTGAGCTTTCTTGCTGTTGAAAGCGTTCTCTTTATGATTTCTGTTGTATCAAGCTTTTCCGATATGAGAATGGTGGCACTGTAGAGGCTCTCTTTGAGCTTTGCAATGTTCTCTCTTAACCCCTCTGCTTTTTTTCGCTCTGTTATATCCTCTATGTAGCTTCTAAACCGCCTGTACATGGGAATATAGGAAACATGCTGCTCGTAAACCCTGTCATCAATCTTTGTCTCAATGATGAGATCTTTTCCTCCTCTCTTTCTAACAGCAATAATTGCCGATCGGATGTCCTTTATGATCTGATTTTCAGCTCCGGGTTGTATCAGCTCCTTGAACTCCCTTGTGGCAGACGGGTTCAAGTAGGTTGGCCTTCCCTTCAGGTTTGTTTCGATGATTGGATTGGGATTTATCGTGGGAAAAGACGCAAGCCAGGTCAGCTCATCCTTTACGAGCCTCTGCTTTGTCACCTCCTCGAAAATAAGCCCAACAGCTCCGTTAAAAACAGGAAAGACATCGACTGAGTACAGCTTCTTTCCCACCCCTGATAGTTTGTGCACACCTGCATGCCTTCCTTTTTTCGAAGATGCAACCTCCCTGCAAACCCTATGAATCTTTTTCTGAAAGGCTTCGGGAAATATATACGCACCCTCTTTTTCAACAGCCTGCCCCTCCATACGTACTATTTCCTCTGCAGCAATGTTTGCTGGGATAAGCCTTATGGTTTTCAGCTTGTCTTTGTCGCTAAGCGGAAGGATAAAAACGGCATGCGGCAGTATTTTTAAAATCTCAGCACATACCCTGATGTCATTGATAGGCATGTTCATAGTATACACAAATATTCATTATTCTTATAGATACCGTCGATCTGAAGCAAATCCATGAACAGTTTCAGGTTCATAGGCTCATCTTCAACGATTAAAATTCGCTTTTTCATACTGTCATATCCACCTCCTCAGACAGCCGCAACAGAAGGCTTTTTCCCCTGTCTTTATACTGCTCTTTTATCGACAGTATTTCATCCTTTATTGCAAAGAAAGAATCACCGACATCACTGTCGAAATGGGTGCCGCGGTTTTGTTCGATGATCTGAAACGATTTCTCCAGGGAGAAAGGCTCCTTGTAGGGTCTCCTTGAGATGAGTGCATCAAAAACATCGGCAACGGCAACAATGCGCCCCTCGATGGGGATATCCTGACCCTTGAGGTTATCTGGATACCCGCTCCCATCCCACCTCTCGTGGTGAGTCAAAGCAATGACCTCCGCCATTTTGAGAAATCCAGATCTGGAGCCCTTCAGTATCCGCCCCCCAATCGTGGTGTGTTGTTTCATGATTTCCCACTCTTTCGCTTCGAGTTTTCCCGGCTTTAGAAGGATCCTATCGGGGATGCCGATTTTCCCCACATCGTGCATAGGAGCAGCGTAGAGGACAGCTTCAACCCTCTCCTCACCAAGGCCCATTCTGCGCGCGATCGCAGAAGCGTAATTGCTCATACGCAGAATATGCGCTCCGGTATCCTCATCCCTGTACTCAGCAGCACGTGAGAGCCTGTAAATAGTGTCAAGGGAGACTTCCTTAACCTTTTTTAGTGCCTCTCTCAACTGTGAGGTCCTCTCGCTGACCTTTTCTTCAAGCTTTTTCTGATAGTCGCGCATGTGATCGTTGTATTCCTTGACCTTTATAAGGGAACACACCCGTGCTCTCAGCTCGGTCCGCTCAACGGGTTTCGCCAGAAAATCATCGGCCCCTGCTTCGATTGCCTTCACCCGGTCCTCAACCTCATTGAGGGCGGTAACCATAACGATGGGAATACCCATGGTTTTTTCATCATTCTTCAATCGGCGCGCAACCTCGAAACCATCGATGCCGGGCATCATGATGTCGAGGAGAATTACATCGGGAGGTGTTTTCTGTACCTGCCTGAGGGCATCCTCCCCATCGGGGGCAAGCAACACCTCATACCCCAGTGGAATCAGCATTCCCTCCATCAATCGAAGGTTCCTCTCGTCATCATCCACCACAAGCACTCTCGGTTTCCCCGTCATCCTGCCTCTCCTGTTCGATTTTCCTCTTTTCTTGAAAAATACATATTCTGAGTTTGTCAGTATATCACATTGAAGAACACACCATCATCTCATATATCAATTATATGAAATTTGAAGTCAAATCTCCATGATTCATCCTCGTTCTACCGGTACAGGGAGGAGTTTCAACCGCTTGACCTTCACCCGTTTTCTTTATATCGTAGTACGAACTGGAGAAAGGAGATTTCTCACAATGGGCGTAAAGGTTGCAAAGTTTGGAGGCACCTCCCTTGCCGACGCCGAGCAGATTAAAAAGGTGCAGCAAATAATTCTCTCGGACCCCGAAAGACGCTACATCGTTCCTTCCGCCCCGGGAAAACGCGCAGACGGGGACAGAAAGATCACAGACCTCCTCTATCTCTGCCACACACACGTTCAGCAGAACGTCCCGATCGACGATGTATTCAACATTATTGCAGAACGTTATCTCGGGTTCCTCAGGGACCTCGGCCTGTCCTTCGACATCAGACCCCATCTCGAAGAAGTGCGTAAACGCATCATCGAGGGAGCTTCAGCAGACTACACGGCAAGCAGGGGGGAGTATCTCAACGGCCTGATCATCTCGAATCTGCTTGGATTCGATTTCGTCGATCCGGCCGAGATTATCTTCTTCGGACCCAATGGCCTTCTCGATGCGGAAAAAACCCAGGCCGCAGCCAGCAATCGTCTCCTGCAGCACGAAAGAGCCGTTATACCAGGGTTTTACGGAAGCACCCACGATGGTAAGGTCAAAACCTTCTCCCGGGGGGGGTCCGACATCACAGGCGCCATCGTTGCACGGGGTGTCCATGCCGATATGTACGAGAACTGGACCGACGTTTCGGGGCTCCTCATGGCAGACCCAAACATCATCGAAAACCCGAGGACCATCGATGTAGTCACCTACGGGGAGCTGCGCGAGCTCGCCTACATGGGGGCAAACGTGCTCCACGATGAGGCGATCTTCCCCGTGAAGATCGCAGGTATCCCCATCTTGATAAAGAACACCAACCGCCCCCAGGATCCAGGTACTCTCATCGTTCAGGATGCTGAACCGGTTACCCACAAAGGAACAATTACAGGCATCGCAGGAAAGAAGGGCTTCACCGTCATCGTTGTGGAGAAGGCATTGATGAACGCCGAGGTTGGGTTTGCCCGAAGAATACTCTCGGTGCTCGAGGTGAATGGCATCTCCTTCGAGCACATGCCATCTAGTATAGACTCAATTTCTCTGGTCGTTGCAGACACGCAAATTCAGAACAAGCTTGATAAAGTAATGCGGGAGATCAAAACCGAATGCCGGCCCGATTCCGTTGAGATCTTCCCGAACATGTCTCTCATCGCAACGGTTGGCAGGGGAATGGCCTATACCCCCGGTATAGCAGCGAGGCTGTTTTCAACCCTTGGAAAAGAGGGAATTAACGTGAGAATGATCGACCAGGGCTCAAGTGAGATAAACATTATCGTGGGGGTTGAGAACGAGGACTTCGAGCGGGCCGTGAGGGCGATATACGGGGCCTTCGTTTCTTAGAAATAGGGTTTCATTTAACAAAAGGAAGGCCCTCGCCCGTCCATCCAAAGAAGCCGTCGCCGATGTTGTACACCTCCATAAAGCCAAGCTTCCCCATTATGTCAAGAGCTCTTATGCTCCGGCTCCCGGACCTGCAGTAGATCACGTAGGTGTTATTCCTGTCAAGTTTTGCAATTTCATCTTTAAACGTCTCGGAGTAAAAATCAATGTTGAGGGCATTCTCCAGATGACCCTGCGTGAACTCCTCCAGGGTCCGTACATCAAGCACCATCAGTTCAGGGCTGCCTTCGTTTTTGTTGATTATTTTATAAGCTTCCTTCGGTTTCACGGTTTTCAGAACCTGACCTTTCGATTCACCATGCCCTGCCCATGCTGCAACAAAGGCTAATATGAGGAGCATTACAGCAGCACGAAAAGCAACACACCTCTTGCTCAAGGTCATAGGGAACCTCCTTTTTGTTTATAAGGAAAACTCGAAGTTCGCTTAATTTTTACTCGATATAAAATCGCATTAGGTACGCATTAGTGGATAAACCTGAAAAATAAATATAATCCGCCAGGGCTACCAGAACAACCCGTTTTATCAAGGGAAGGGCCGTCAAGCATCGACCCTGTGAAAGAGCCGCTCAAGCCTCATCCTGGCCTCCTCTGCGCTTTCTGCCCTGAGCAGGCAATCTTTCAGCCTGGCAGCATCAGGAATCCCCTTCAGGTAGCGGTGCAGGTGCCTCTTGGCATCTTTCAGCGAGACACTCCAGTAACTAGACTAGTAGGGACAAGAGATAGTGTGCCCTTACTAGGCCTGACGCCCCCAAGCTTTCCCAATATTACGAATGGTATTGGTACCCAAATTGTACCACCCCACTTTTTTAAGGAACCGTCCGCTGATCGTCCGCTAATCGTCCGTTTCGTCCGCTGAATGGCGAGATTTTTTTAATGTCTCTTTTATCCTATTTAATCTTTTCTACCGGTCTAAATAAAACGATTGTTTTCTAAAGGATTCTACACTTTCCACTTCTACTTCTGTTAATATCTTTATATCTTTTCCAGATCGGACATGGAGATTTGCTTCTTTTATTATACTGTCTTTATCGTTATTGTTACCTTTCCCCAAGTCTCTTTTTCTCTTGCTACATAGGACCGCACCTTTCACTTGCACAAATTATAATATTAATCTTTTGTGGATCATTTCATCTGATAGTGAACACTTCTGCCTTTGCCTACCATTGCTATTATTCTCTTATCCACCATATCAGATAGTTCCTGATGGGCAAGCGTTTTTTCAACTTCACAAATTTCACAATATGTCTTTCGTGTAATACTTCCATATTGTTTTATATACTCTATTGCTTTAATTTGCCGTTCATTAAGCTCTAATTCCTTGAGATATTCTTTTGTTATTTTAGATTTCCTGAGGGTAACGACAAGACAAGTTCCTGTAAACTCAAAGTCAGGCTCAGGTAATCCAAACTCTTTACACCACTGTATTATCTTATTTGTCCCTGTCCCTACTTCCTCTATGTACTTCATCCAGAAGAATGTCTTGGCAATTAAAGGATTCCAAGGTTTGGATTCATGCTTCCTCTTTAAAGTTTCTACTGTCCATCCATCGGGAAGTCTCCCTGGATTCCAGAATTCTATCCGGTCATCAAATATTCTAACCTGTACTTTGGAAGAAGATTTATAATCACGATGAGCAATAGCATTTACCAATGTCTCCCTAATTGCCTTGGGTGGATATTCCCATTTCTCCTGCCTTTCTATCTTACCGGGTTCAATCCAGGCTCTTAAGGATATATGATTGAAGATGAACTTTTCTATCTCTTTTACCTGGTCAATAATATTGCCACTGGCGGGCTTTAAATCAATCATTTCACCTGTAACATCTTTACCTTTGAACCTTGTACATTTTGCTTCGGATTGGTCGAGAAACTCTTGAGGGTTTTTGCCAAACAGTAAAATAGCGGCATTAGTCAATTCCATATCCCGAACTAACTTTAACCTCATTAATACCTCTTCTGGTGGTGTATCCTCATCTATGTCCAGACTCCTTTCTGACTTTGCTTCTTTTAGGAAATCTTTTATCTTTTCCTTATCAATATCTTTGAGAGTTGCCTCTTTACAGATTACAGAATCAAAATACAATTTCTCCCTGTGTTTTTCTAAGATCAGCCTTTCATATTCATCTTTACTCATTCTAACAGTAGATTTGCCTACTCTTTTAAATGGCCTGCCAAAATCAAGGACTAATTTATCAGTAGATTGCCCTGCTTCAATTACAATTATGGTTTTGCCTTTTAGTCTTTCTGTTGTTATACGCGGATGAACCTTGGGATCGGTGTTTTGGTGAATTTTATTGGTAAGACTCTCTATTGTATCTTTACCAACGTCAACTCCAAGTAACTTTCCGGATTTAGAAACCCCTCTTATGTCATCCTCCAGAACTTCATCTGTTTCTGTAAGGAGCCTATTGTAGGTATCCTACTTTATCAATTCATTAAGCCATTCGTAATTCCGTCTTTTCGCGAATGTACCGAAATCATCTTGCTCTCTGGGCGTGTTATCATACCAACAGAGGTTGCTCAGCTAAAGAGTGACCGGGTATACAAGCTATGCTACAAATGAGATCTTCACGAAGATCAGGCAAGCGTCCTCGCTTGCCGAAGAGTTTATCCAGAATGGAGGGCTGAGAAAGCAAAAGGTGTTTTAGAGCTATCTTTTCAGATAGAAGCTCCTCCTTCAGCTTCTTCCTCCTCGATCTTAGCGTACCACCCGGTCGGTTTATTCTTACGGTATTATCTTGAACCGTATATTAAAGTAAACAAAACAAACAAAATTTTCTCAATTTAAAACAACTTTTAAATCAAAATCTC
>CAZPCG010000080.1:0-253 GCA_964584875.1 uncultured Spirochaetota bacterium | reverse complement strand
ATTGATAACAATTGACACAATTATATTAACTCACAAGTGCATAACATCCTAGCCAGTTTTTAATACCATTAAGATTAGCACGAGATCATTGACTCCCCCGAGGGGAGTCAAAAACCGAAATCATAAGTATCTGCTTTACAAGGCCATACATTATCTATGCATATAGTTTTACGCATTACTGAAATAAATGAAAATTACATTGCTGGAGCCGCTCAAGCCTCATCCTGGCCTCCTCTGCGCTTTCTGCCCTGAG
>CAZPCG010000079.1:0-7694 GCA_964584875.1 uncultured Spirochaetota bacterium | reverse complement strand
TCTTTTAGGGTCATTCTCTACAACCCTGCCGTTTACCTTCTTGATAACCTTCTTAACGTTTCCCTATGCCTCTAAGCTCGTCCGTTACGCAAAACTGCGACATTACCCGGAGCATGAAAAACGCTTTCTGGCCCTCGACGCCGGAACAGCCATGCTCAGCCTGATGTTCGGTCTTTTGTGCACAGGTGCGGTTTTGCTCCAGGAACTCATTAAAAGGTAAAGCTCATGGCAACTGATCGGGGTAAATCCGGCAATGTATATATAATGGCGTCATCCGCTTTAGTCGATTCGATCTGTTTGCAATTGACAATTTGTACTGCTTTTTATACAGTGATATATGTACAGCACATGAACCGAAGTGGGGCAATGTTTGGTGATGTGAAAAGAGCCCGAAAACAGTGGAATATCAGTATAGAGGGAGGAAAGTTGTGATTGCATTTAAAAACCTGAAAGACATCCTCGACTTAACGATTAAATGGGAGAACAAACTAAAAGATTTTTACGATGTGGCAGAGTTTGCCTTTCAGAACGAAGAATCAAAGAGGGTTATCGGTATTCTGCGGGAAAACCTTCTGAAAAGGCTCGGCGTGCTGAAAGGCATCAACATTGATGACTATGGAAAAACTGCCTGGATACGGTTCGCTTCTGATTACAAGGACGATGAATTAATCCCGATCAGAAAGATTTCGAGAGATTCAGTTCCGAAAGATATTTTCATGAAAATCCTCGATTACGAAACCAAGCTCCGTGATTTTTATGCAGGAATTCACAATAAATTGGTCACAGACAAACAACGAGAACTGTTTGAGTCTCTCGTGAACTTCAAGAACGAGCAGATATTTGAAATAAATAAGTTCATGGAAGGCTACCTTTCTTGAGAAAATAAGTGCATGCTTCCCCTAAAATTCAATCATCGGAATATGCTGATCTGAACAGTGTTATCAGGTGGTTTCTCCTGCTAAGGTGGATCGCCTGCATCGGGGTGTTTATCGCCCTGATTACAGGTTATTCGACATTCCACTTGAAGCTTCACTACGGCACACTATTTATCGTCAACGCAACTCTGTTTGCGTTCAATCTTATCTTTACCGTATATTACTTCCCCATAAAACATGAAAACCTCTCACGCAAGGAGATGAGCTTCTGCTTTAATGCACAGGTGTGCAGCGATTACGCCCTTTTGCTACTCCTCTGCTACTTTACCGGTTTCCTCGAAAACCCCTTCATCTATTACTTCACGTTTCATATCATGATGACCTCATTCATCTTCTCTGCAAGGATCGTATATCTATACGTGAGCGGCCTCATTGCAGTATTGCTGACGCTTATATTTTTTGAATACTACCGTATCATACCGCACTATTCTCTCAACCTCTTCGGGGAATCCGCCTACTTTGAAACCCTTTTCTTCAGAACTGCCGGCCTGTGTACAACCCTAATCATCTCGGCGTACCTCATAACCAGCATTAAAAAACGTATCGAAGAGAGGGGGAAAAAAGTAGAAGTTGAGCTTAACCGGTACAAAAGCCTCGATAAGATCAAATCAAGCTTCATCTTACAGGTCACCCACGAACTGCGCGGACCGCTTGCAGCGCTTATGGGATATCATGAAATGGTCATCAGGGGTATTACGGATGGAAAAAACATCAGAACTGTTGAAACCATACGGAAGGCAAACTTCAGAGCAAAAAACCTCCTTACCATGATCGATGAAATGATCGACTATGCATATATGAAATCCGAGGAGGAATTGGAGTTCAGCAAAACTGAAACACGTATGAAAGATGTGATCGACTATAATCTCGATCTCTTTATGAATCTTGCGAAATCAAAAAGAATATCCTTCAGGTCAAACTGTTCAAAGGATCTTTCAATGTTGACGAATAAAGATCTGCTAAACATCATTCTCAGCAATCTCATATCCAATGCCATAAAATATTCTACCCCTGACACGACTGTCACGGTTAATGCTGAAAAAGATCTGGATAAGGTCCACATACATATAAAGGATGAGGGGATGGGCATAAAGCCGGAGGAAATCGATAAAATATTCGAAGAGTTCTTCAGAACCCGAAGGGCCCGGGAAGTTGAACGAGATGGCACTGGTCTTGGCCTGCCTATTGTCCAGAAGGCAGTAAAAACACTCAGTGGAAAGATAACGGTATATTCTGAAGAAGGAAAAGGCACATCCTTTCATATCTATCTGCCAGGATGAAATAAATTAGCAAGTTAACTTTCAATCTCCCCCTCCCTTGAGGGGGTTGGGGGAGGGTGTAAGGATAAAACCATAGATGAATCACATTAAAGATCAAGGAAATGGAGGAGCAAATGACAAATGCTAGAGTTCTGATTATTGATGATGATCAAGATATTCTGGAAACTATGGGGGCGCTCCTTGAACATGAGGGTTTCCGGATCAATTCTGCTGATACTGTCGAAGAGGGAATTGAGATGATCGGGGAATATTCACCGGATGTGATCCTGCTCGATATTATGTTTCCCGAGAAAAAAACCCGTGGCTTCGAAGCAGCAATCGAGATCAAAGAAAAATATCCGCACATACCGATTTTCGTCATCACTGCGATCAATCGGGAGTATGCCTTCGATTTCGCAAAGGATGATATCAATGCCGAGGAGTTCATCAATAAGCCGGTGGACTATGAAAAACTGGTGAACCTGATAAAAAAGTATACCGAATCCGGCTGAAGAAATTTTGCTTGAGCCTCTCGAGGGCCACTGATATCCCTGCCCCATTTATCCAGCTATGGAGGCCTCATTTCTTCAACAGTCTTTCAATCGTCTCAAGAAGCACCTCAGGTTTTACCGGCTTTTCAAGGTATTCATCGGAATTGGCCGCCATAACTCCCTTGAGAGGGTAATTCGATCGATAGATGTAATGGCCAACGGCAGTTAAAAGTACAACAGGTATTTCTTCGTACTTTTTAAACGATCGAAGCCACGAGCAAAAGGTAAAGCCATCCATCTCGGGCATCATAACATCCAGAACAATGAGATCCGCCCCTTCCTGTTCTATCTTTTCCCTGGCTTCCCTTCCATTGATTGATGTAACCACCTCATACCCCTCATGCTCCAGAACCATTTTTATCAATCGCATCTCATCGTCATTGTCTTCCACTACCATGATCTTTGCCTTTGATTCCAATTCCACGTTCCTCTTTGTATGTACGCCCCCAGGGCCATAAGATAATGATATCAGCCTGGCAGCATCAGGAAGTGCTGTTTTTTGCACCTTTCAGAAGTTTTGCAATCTTCTCAAGCAACTCCTCTATATCGACCGGTTTTTCAATGAAGTCCTGAACCGGCATCCAGTCAGGATCAATATCACCTGCAGAAAAATCCATAGGGAATTCCTGATTAACTGCGGTGAGAAGTATGATTGGAAGGTCTTTTATCTCACCGGTTTTCCGTATCTGCCGTGCAAGGTCAAATCCTGCGGCTGGATTTTCTGGAAACATGACGTCCAGAATGAGCAGATCGGGTTTATTCCGCACCAGTTTATCGATCATGCCCTCTGTATCATCGTCTATGCTGACAGCATAGCCCTCCTTCCTGAGAACAACAGATATGTTTTCGGCGAATTCCAAATCATCATCAATGATCTCTATTCGTGCCATAACCAAAGCCTCCTCAATTCAACTTTTTGTTTCTCTTCGGGATGGTCACCTCAAAAGTCGTTCCTTCACCCACCTGACTCCTGACCCGTATGCTCAGCCCGAGGTTCCGCACAATTTCCCTAACCATAGATAGTCCCAATCCAGTCGACATTTTGTTGAACTTTGACGCTTCCTTCGTGCGGTAGTATTCTTCAAAAATATGTGGAAGCGCATCTTCCCTGATTCCAATTCCATAGTCGGATACCGATACTACAACCTTCTCAGCCGATTGTTTTGCCGATACTTCAACCCGTCCCCCCTCGTATGAATATGAGATTGCATTGGCTATGAGGTTGGAAAATAGAATATTGAGCCTTTCCGGACTGCCCGATACCATAGCCGATGGCACATCCACAGAAATGGCTATATTCCTGTTCTTCGCTTTTTCACTCAGCTCATCAAGAATCGCATCCATGACCTTTTTTAAATCAACAGCCTCGGCCTGCTTCTGGCGGGTTGGCTGGGATTTCAGATCTCCAAGAATTAAAATTTTTCCAATCCGCTCGCGCAATGTCTGAGCTCTGGCATCAATCCTGTTGATAACATCACGGACTGATTCGGGGATTTCATCCCAGTACTCGTACTTCAGCAGTTGAATGTTGTTTTCAATACCGGCAAAGGGTGCTTTTAGCTCATGGGTCGTACAGAGCATCTGCTGATTTTTTTCCTCGTCAGCCCTTATAAGCCTCTCATTTGCGTCCCTCAGCTGTTGATCACGTTTTCGAACGGCAGCAGAAAGGGTGGAGACGAAATACCATACTACCAGCCAGACGAACACAGCCGTCCATGCAAAAATCATGACCATTGACGAATCCTTCGCCGGCTGATACCGCCCGTTCACAAGAATTCCGGCGTCAGGGAGGACACCCTTCACCTCAAGCGATACCAGGGTAAGATAGAGCGCTGCTGAGGCAAGGGTAACAAGCAAACTGCTTTTCGGCGGGAAAAAAATACAGGCAAGTGCAATATGAAAGAGATAGGTAAAGGCTATGTAGGTATCTGTACTTCCTATGATATAAACAAGGAGGGTTACCACAAGCAGATCAACGCTGATCTGAATCCAGATATTTGACTCAATGGCAAGGTTTGGAGAATCATCTTTTAATCGGGTAACTATAATACTCAATGGAATGTTGGCTACGATGAGGATAGCTGCCAGAACCCACGGCCACCTCGAAGGGAGGACGAGACCGCCTGCTTCGAAAAATCCAGGAGTGAGAATTCCTGCAAGACCGACTATGATGAACACACCAACAACAATCCACCGCACCCGGGTAAACCACCGGGCATTATGGAGCAGTACGCTAATGCCCAACTTATCCTGCCCGGGGGGTCCATGTAGCTCAGAATCTTCTTTTAAAGCGACCAGTTCAAAAGTAGCCATTCAAATCGTACCACACCCATATCTAAAAGTAGTCCATTGCTATCATCTTCTTCAGCATCACGATATCCTTCTCCTCCATGCGTATGAGAGTCTCAATGAAAACCGCAGCCTCAAAACTCAGGGGCTGCTCAAGGATCTGCCTGTAAAGCCTCACCAGCTCCTCGTCATATCCAACGGCTGCCTCAAGGAGCTCCCTCCCTTTCACTTCACAGGGTGGTGTTTCCATGACATGGAAAACCTTCTCGGGATAAAAATCGATGTCGTACTTGAGCTTTACCCTCCGGATGTTTTCTTTCTTTCCAGGGTTCACATCCTCCAGAGCCTGCTGTAAATGCCGACGGTGCCGGCTGAGATAATAGGTCAGAAGACGGGCTCCGTTGTCCTTTGATTCATCACGAATGGCCGCATAGTACCCCGCAAGCCGCTCCTCAAACTCAGAGGCGCGATCCAGCAGATCTCCGATACTCTCATATGCCATGACCCATTACTCCCTTCAACGATGGGATGTCTTAGAACTTGTCATAGAAAATCTCTTCACCTTTAAACTTTTTTTTCTTTAAAACTTCGGTCACAGCCTCGATCATGGGCGGTGGCCCGCACAAAAAAGCCTGATGCTTGTTAGTCAGGGGAAGACGCCTATCAACAGAGAGGTGTACAAAACCTGTATCTCCATCCCATTTTTCATCTTCTGCGAGCGGGTCTGAAAGAGCATAGGAAAACTTGAAGCTCGGATGTTTATTTGCCAGTTCTTTGAATCTTTCAATATAAAAAATATCATGGGTTGTACGGCAACCGAAGAAGAAGTGAACGTTGCGCTCTGGCCAGCGATCGTAAATTGAAAATATGATGTTCGCGATGGGTGCCATTCCACAGCCACCACCAACCAGCACAACCTCAGTTTCAGAGTCCTCCGACAGCCGAAACTCACCGAAAGGTCCCGTGAAGATAACTTCGTCTCCCTCATTCAGGTTGTGCAAATAGGTTGATGCAATACCACCCGGGACGAGTCTTACTATCAGTTGTACCTGGTTTTTAACATAGATTGGAGTGCTTATTGAGTATGCCCTGTACACGGGACCATCGGGACCGGGCGCCTTAACCTGCACGTACTGCCCGGGGCGCTGGCCAATTTCTTCAGGCTCTATAAGCTCGAGATTGATCTCCTTGATGTCATGGGTGAGGTTTCTGACAGAGATGACTCTGGCCCTGTACTCTTTCACCTCCAGCATCTCCTCAGGAACTCTGAGCGCAATGTTCTCCTTGACCTTTACCTGACAGGCAAGACGCACACCACCCCTCTGCTCCATCCGTGTCAGGTAGGGTGTCTCCGTGGGTAAAACAGGGCCGCCGCCGTTTAGAACGATCACCTTGCAGTAACCGCATGACCCTTTTCCGCCGCAGGCGGAGGGAATAAAAACCTTGTGGTCATACATTGCAGAGAGCAATGTTGTACCTCCCCGCTGTTCGAAGACAACCGAGCCATCGTTGAGAGAAACGTTGCAGACCCCGTAATCTGCAAGTCGTTTTTCTGCCACGATCAACCCGGCCGCAAGCCCAATGAAAATTCCAACAGTAATGACAACGGCAAGAACTCCCACAACCATGCTGCCTCACCTCCCCGTCCAAACAGGAAATGAATTGACAATACCTATTGGATCTTCAGCATCCCGGCAAAACCCATAAATGTCATGGCTATAACGCCTGTTACAATCATGACAATACCCGGCCCCCGCAGCCGTAGCGGGATATTCGAATAGCCCATCTTCTCCCGCAAGCCTGCCATGAGCGATATTGCAAGCGCCCAACCGAGGCCAGCCCCCAGGCCAAAGAACGTCGATTGAACGAAATTGTACTTTCGAATAACCATAAAGAGTGAAGCGCCAAGTATTGCGCAGTTGACGGTAATGAGGGGGAGAAATATACCCAGGGCATAGTAAAGCGTCGGGCTGAACCTCTCGACAAACATCTCGACGAACTGCACGAATGCGGCAATAACGGCAATAAAAATTATGTAGGAGAGGAATTCGAGCTTCAAGGGAATGAGCACATAGTAATAAATCAGGTAGTTGAGCACCGTCGTAAATACCATGACAAAGGTCACGGCAGCACCGAGGCCGAAAGCCGTTTCAATACGGTTTGAGCATACGAGAAAGGAGCACATCCCCAGGAAACTTGCAAGGAGTATATTGTTTGTGAAAATCGAGGCAACGAAGATGACCAATACCGGTGTGGTGTTCATTTCTATTCCCCCATCGCTCAGTGTGAAGTGATTCCGTGCCCCCCAGTCTCAGCAGGTGGATTTATCGTGTTTATGAACCAGATCAGAAAGCCCGCTGTAATGAAAGCCCCTGGTGCAAGTGCAAAGAGAAGGTTTTTCTGATACCACGTTTCAGACAGAACCGGGTAACCCAGTATCGTTCCAAAGCCTATCAGTTCCCTGAAGATAGAAATTATTGCAAGAATTAATGCATATCCCAGCCCGTTCGCAATGCCATCCACCACCGAGAGGAGGGGGGGATTCTGTATTGCAAATGCCTCCGCCCTTCCCATGACGATGCAGTTCGTGATGATGAGCGCTACATAGGGCCCCAATTGTTTTGACATATCGTAGTAAAAGGCCCTGAGGAATTGATCAA
>CAZPCG010000078.1:1373-7708 GCA_964584875.1 uncultured Spirochaetota bacterium | reverse complement strand
CCTTCAGGCCGCTCGGGCCAAAAACTTTCCTGTCAAACATGTCGACAAGGGCCTTCTCGGCCTCCTCAACGGAATTGGCTATGACAACACCCTTCCCCGCTGCAAGACCGTCGGCTTTAACGACGAATGGCGGCTGTTCCCCCTTAATGTGGGCAAGGGCTGCATGTTTATCAGAAAACTCATGAAACCGGGCGGTGGGAATCCCCTTTTCTACCATCAGCCGCTTTGCATATCCCTTGCTCCCCTCGATCCGGGCCCCTTCCTTTGAAGGCCCGAAGACACACAAGCCGTTCTCAAAGAAATAGTCAGCAATCCCCTCAACCAGGGGTACTTCTGGACCGACAACGGTGAGATCGACCTTCTCCGCCTTTGCAAAGGTCATGAGTGATACAAAATCGATCACCGGGATGAAGGGATTTTCAGCAAGCCCCCGTGCACCCGCATTACCGGGTGTCCAGAATATCCTGTCAACCGAGGGGCTTTGCGCAAGCGCATGGACAAGAGCGTGCTCCCTCCCACCGCTGCCAAGTACAAGAACCTTCACACAATGCTCCTTCTATCCAGGGAAGTAAATAGGGAGGGGTTAAGGGTGCTCGTACATCCAGATTCAGGCCAGTTCATGCCCTGTCACCCTCCTGTACGCCTCGAGGTACTTCTCGACTGACTTCTTGATCACATCCTCGGGCAGCGAGGGAGCGGGAGGAGTCTTGTCCCAATCCTGTGTCTCGAGCCAGTCCCTGATGTACTGCTTGTCGAAGCTCGGCTGGGGACCGCCGGGCCTGTGGGTGTCACTGTCCCAGTACCGTGATGAGTCGGGCGTAAATATCTCATCGGCAAGCCTCACCTCGCCATCGATAAAGGTAAACTCGAACTTCGTATCGGCAAGGATGAGCCCCTTTTCGTATACATCATCGTGTGCCATGCGGTAGAGCTCTATCGACTTGGACATGAGGTAATGGGCCAGCTCCTCACCCAGCCTCTCCTCCATTTCACCGAAGGTGATGGATTCATCGTGGCCTGACTTCGCCTTGGTGGTGGGAGTGAAGAGTGGTTCGGGCAGCACATCGCCCTGCTTCAGACCTCGGGGGAGAGGTATGTCAAACATCCTGCCCGTCTCCCGATAGCTACGCCAGGCCGAACCGTCCAGATAGCCGCGCACGACGCACTCGACCTCGATCATCCTCCCCTTCCTGACCAGGGAGCTCCGACCTTTGAGAACCTCCTTTTCATCCTCACACATCTCGATCGGGAATTCATTAACATTGTCTGTTATTAGGTGATTTTTTATGATGCCCTCGGTTCTCCTGAACCAGTGGGCTGAGATGGAGTTTAGTACCTTTCCCTTGAAGGGGATAGCATTCGGCAGAACCACATCAAAGGCTGAGACCCTGTCGGAAGCAACCATCAGAAGCCTCTCTCCCAGATCGAAGATGTCCCTCACCTTCCCCCGCTTGAGCAGCGGCAGGTTTTTAAGATATATCTCTCTGTACGCCTGTGATGTTGCCATCGCCGTATTTCCCCCTTCTCTTTTTTCTTTATAACTATGGTTTCATACGGAATAGTTCTCTTATTTTGTACCAATCTCAGGGGTGCCTCTTCACTGACACATGTCTCCCATTAATGATGAGCCTGTCCTCACAAAAATATTTCACCGCTTTAGGGAATATCACATGCTCCTTCTCAAGAATTCGTGCAGTTAGGGTATCAGCGTCATCATCTTCAAGAACGGGCACGGCCTCCTGGAAGATGATAGGTCCCGTGTCAACGCCTTCGTCGACAAAGTGTACAGTGCATCCTGACACTTTTACACCGTGCTCAAAGGCCTCTCTCTGGGCGTTGTGGCCCGGAAAGGATGGCAGAAGTGCCGGGTGGATGTTGATTATCCTGTTGCGATACTTCCTCACGATGTTTTCGCTCAAAACCCGCATGAAGCCTGCAAGCACTACAAGATCTACCCTGAGCTCCTCCAGGTGGTCCATGATTCGCTCGAAGTACTGTGAGCGGGTCTCCTCTTTCCTCTTTTTAAAAATGGCGCATGGAATGCCCTTTTCTTTTGCATAGGCCAGTCCGCCTGCCTCCGGATTGTCGGAAACGACCGAAACGATATCCCCCTCTATGCTGCCGCGCTCCACCTCCCGGTGGATTGCCATAAAGTTTGACCCCCTCCCGGAGATAAAGACAGCGATTCGTTTCCTCATTAGATTTCTCAGCTCCCTCCCCCTGACACTTCGCCTATCATGTAAGCATTCTCGCCTTTTCCTTTCAGATGGGAAACAATACTGCCTCCCTCCTCCATGCCTGCGATGAGCACAAGCCCTATCCCCATGTTGAATACCCTCCTCATCTCCTCCTCCTCGATGCCGCCCGCCTCCTGAATGATGGAGAAGATGGGATGGGGTCTGATATTCTCCCACTGTATGTCCAGCACAAGACCACCGGGGATAATGCGTACGGTATTCCCAGGCAAACCGCCGCCCGTTATGTGTGCAATCCCCTTGATGGCATACCTCTGCAGTACATCCATAACGAGCCTCACGTATATCCTCGTCGGGACGAGCAACTCCTCGATGAGGCTACGCCCCAGACCCTGCGGCCTGTAACTGTAGCTGTACCCCTTTTTTTTAAAAAGCGCCCTCCGCGCCAGGCTCAGGCCGTTGCTGTGTATTCCACTCGATGCGATTCCTATGAGGATGTCCCCGGAGGCGATGTTCGAACCGTCCACAACATTCTCCTTCTCGACGACACCGACCGCAAAGCCCGCAAGCTCATAATCGCCTTTATCGTAAACCCCTGGCATTTCGGCGGTCTCCCCACCGAGGAGCAGGCACTCCGCCTGGCGGCATCCCTCGATGATGCCGTCGATCACTTTTGAAGCGATTTCAAGCTCAAAGTCGGCGCTTGCCATGTAATCGAGGAAGAAGAGAGGCCTTGCTCCCGTGGTAATGACATCATTGACACACATGGCAACAAGGTCGATGCCTATGGTGTCGTAGCGTTTTGCCTCCTTTGCAAGAAGGAGCTTGGTGCCCACACCATCCGTGCTTGCAACGAGCACAGGATGTTTCAGGCCAAGTTGTGAAAGATCAAAAAGCCCGCCAAAAAGCCCTATATTCTCCCTCTCCTTCTCCCTGAGCTTATTCTTTATGACCTCGACGAAGCGGTCGCCTTTGTCGATGTCAACCCCCGACTCCCTGTAGGTTAGACCCATTGCATTTCCTTCTTTCAAACGAGCTTTTTTTCAAGGGAAGGACAATTTTACCTTGCATACTCAAACCATTTCATTCACCCTGTAATCCTCAAGAAGCATCTTCCCCTCCCCTCCCTCCTCTATGACCGGCACCGGATAGTCGCCGTTGAAGCAGGCATAGCACAGGCTGTCAAGGGACTTCCCCACGGCCCTGGACAACCCTTCTAAGGTGATGTAGGTCAGGGTGTCAACCTGCAGAAACTCGCGGATCTTTTCAACGGTATTGATCGAGGCGATGAGGGTCTTCTTTTCCGAGGTATCGATGCCGAAGAAGCATGGATGGGTGATGGGGGGCGAGCTTATGAAGAGGTGCACCTCATTCGCGCCGGCATCCCGGAGCATTTTGATGATCTGCTTGCTTGTCGTACCCCTCACTATGGAATCATCAACCACCGCAATCTTTTTTCCGCTGATGGCGCTCCTGATCGGGTTCATCTTGATCTTTACCCTGGCTCCCCTCTCCTGGCTTCTCGGATCAATGAAGGTGCGACCGACGTAGGGGTTCTTGAACAGGCCTATCTCATAGGGTATGCCGGCTTCGCGGGCAAAACCGATCGCAGTGGTGAGGCCAGAATCGGGTACAGGAATCACCACATCGGCCTGAACGCTGTTTGAGCGGGCAAGCTCCTGACCCATCCTCTTGCGCACTTCATAGACGCTTATGCCATCGATTACCGAATCTGCCCGGGCAAAGTATATATACTCAAAGACACACAGGGCGTTTCGTTCGGTTTCCTTGAAGATATGGGAGGATAGGTTCTCACCGTCGGTTTCGATAATCTCCCCGGGCTTCACATCCCTTATGAACTCGGCCTGCATGGTATCGAGGGCGGTGGATTCGGAAGCGACAACCCAGCCATTGTACATCTTACCGAGGCAGAGCGGCCTGAATCCAAAGGGGTCCCTTGCGGCAATCAGCTTTTCCCCTGCGATCATCACAAAGGAGTAGGCCCCCGAAAGCCGTGCGATCGCTCCGAGCACCGCCCTCATGATGTTTCGCTCCTTCTGCATTGCAACGAGGTGTATTATCAGCTCGGTGTCTGAGCTCGATCTGATGATCGCTCCATTCTCTATAAGCTCATCCCTCAGCTCCTTTGAGTTCACTATGTTCCCGTTATGGGAAATCGCCATCATCCCTCCCCAGTAGCGGGCGATGATGGGCTGGACGTTCTGGAAGTACCCTGAGCCGGTTGTCGAGTACCTCACATGCCCGATGCCAACCTTTCCCCTGAGAACTTCAAAATCGGAGGGATGATACACATTCACCAGCAGCCCGTTCCCCCTCTTCACATTCACCATCTCGTCCTTGTACGTTGCGATTCCCGCACTTTCCTGGCCCCTGTGCTGGAGCGCGTAAAGGCCATGGTATATGAGGGCTCCTGCTTCAAAGTAATTGTCGCGGGAAGCCACGCCGATTATCCCGCACTCTTCCCCCGGTTTGTCTTCACCAAGAAAGAACCCGTATTCACTCATTGGTTACTTCCCTGAAATTAGCACACTCCTTTTTTATCTCCTCAAGCCTTGCCCGCCAGAGGCGGGATATGTCACCTGCCCGCTCCTCGGCTATACCGGAATAGTGGGCAGGATTCTTTTCCAGAGCCTGCCATACCTCGTCTGCGGCGACTGACCTGAGGGCAGCATTATTCCGCATTACCTCGAAGAGGTTCTTTCCCTCCCTCTGCGCTTTCAGCGTAATCTCCTTGACAGTCTCATGGGCATCCTTCACCCCTCTTGTGGCGATGAGTATGTAGAGCGGTTCTGCCAGGAACATTCCCTGGGTTGACGCGAGGTTCTTGCGCAGATTCTCATGGTCGATGACGAGCTTTTTGAGCTGGGCGGTCAAACGGTCCACTGCAAGGGTGTAGGCTGTGACAATTTCAACGGTGAATCGTCCTGAGGCCGAATTGGTGAGGTCCCTCTGGTGCTCTGATATCTGATCCAGGTACCTCGTCATCATCCTCGGCGCAAACTCCTTCCACATCGACTTTACATGCTCGAAGTTCCATGGATTCCGCTTGTGGGGCATCGTTGAAGAACCCACCTGGCCCTTTTCAAACCTCTCCCCCATCTCCCCGATTTCTGTTCTCTGCAGGTGCCGCATGTCATCAGCGATCTGGGCAAGCACACCGAATGCGGACACCACGGCATGCATGACATCAAGCATGTATTCGGGCTCTATGATCTGGGAAGAAAAATCGGCAGGTTTCAGATCGAGCTCGGCAAGGACATCCACCTCGAACCGGCGTGGATCATCGAATATGAGGGAGAAAGCGTTGTAGGCTCCAACTGCGCCGCTCACCTTGCCCCTCAGCTCCTTCACCGATGACATCATCTTCATCAACCTTCCTCCGAGACGGTCCACGTACCCCGCAAAGAGATATCCCACAGTTATCGGAACTGCATGCTGGCCGTGTGTCCTCCCGATCTGAACGGTGCCCGCTTCCTTTTCAGCGACGTCAATCAGCACCTCCATGAGCCGGGCAGATTTCGGTATCACCGCCTTGAAAAAAGCATCCCGAATCCTCAAAGCATGGGCCGTTCCTGTGATATCCTCGGAGGTTGCCCCAAGATGAATGAAGGGAGCAAGCCGTTCGCTCACAGAGCGCTGAAGAACATTAACAAGAGCCCTGATGTTGTGCTTCGTCACTTCCTCCTCTTCGTAGACCTCCTCGGGCCTGAGGGAGGCAAGCGCCCTTCGCATCTCATCCTGTGAGCCTTTTGGCACGATACCGTACCTCTCCATCACGGTGACAAGCGCAGCTTCAACCGCAGCCTCGTAGCGTATCACCGAGTTTTCCGAAAGATAAGCTGCAAGCATATCAAGAAGGCGAGGATTGCTCCTGTAGTACCGGGCATCAAAGGGACTGATGTTTAAAAAAATATCTCTCTCCATTGCCCTTACCTCCCCTTACTTACCCTTACTTACCCTTACTTACATTGATGCTTTCATCAGGTCCCGGTTTTTTAACAGGTACAGTATATGCTATTTTCAATTTTTTGTACACATGAAGTTATGTATACTGTCAGCAGATTTCCGGTGACAGTATACTTAATTTGAGATAAGTATACTGTCACCACGATTTCTTAT
>CAZPCG010000078.1:0-1363 GCA_964584875.1 uncultured Spirochaetota bacterium | reverse complement strand
ATATCTCTCTCCATTGCCCTTACCTCCCCTTACGTATCTGTAGGTTTTCTCCAGGCCCCGGTTTTCAACAGTACAGTATATGCTATTTTCAATGTTATGTACACACGAAGTTATGCAACTATTTCCGGTGACAGTATACATAATTTGAGATAAGTATACTGTCACCACGATTTCTTATGCACACACGGAGATAAGTATACTGTCCCCGGAAATCCTACCCGGCACATGCATGCAGTGCCGGGCTGTTCAGCGATCCTCCCTGAAGCGGGTATCCTTCTCAACAATGGCTGCTCTCTGCTCGGCCCTGTGGGTAACGAGCTTTCGGGCAAGCTCATGGTCAGAGAGAGCCAGTATCTCAACTGCCAGCAGTGCGGCATTTTTTCCACCATTAACTGCCACCGTTGCAACCGGCACACCCGGCGGCATCTGGACCATTGAGAGGAGTGAATCAAAGCCCATGAACACCGAGTTCCGAGCAACCGGCACCCCTATAACCGGCAGTGTCGTGCATGATGCAATTGCCCCGGGCAGTGCAGCCGCCATTCCCGCTATGGCGATGAAAACCTTTACCCCTCTCTTCTGAGCATCCTCCACGTACTCTTTCAGAATGTCAGGAGTACGATGTGCGGAAATGATCCGATTTTCATAGGGTATATCGAAATCCTGTAAAACAGAGCTGGCCATGTGGAAAATCTCAATATCTGAATCACTTCCCATAACAACCGATACAACGCTCACCCTTACCCTCCTCATGCCCTCGTAATCTATTTAAGGAGTAAGCTCTTTAAACTCGGCCCATATCCTTTCCCTTACGAGAGATACGGTGTCCGGAAGCGAAACCTCTTTCCTCTCACCGGTTCTCCTTATAACCAGTTCAACGCTGCCGCTCTTCAGGCCGCGATCCCCTATGGTGACCCTGAACGGAATACCGATGAGGTCTGCATCCATAAACTTCACACCCGCCCGTTCTTCCCTGTCGTCAAGAAGCACCTCAATGCCCTCGCTCTCAAACTGACTGCAGAGCTGTTCTGAAACCTCTTTCATCCTTCCCGTATATTTTACTGGAAGTATGTAAAGGTGGAAAGGAGCCACAGAAACGGGCCAGATGATTCCCTTTTCGTCGTGGTTCTGCTCGATTACGGCAGCCATGGTGCGCTCAACCCCTATTCCATAGCATCCCATGATGGGGTATTGAAGCGAGCCATCTTCCTCAACATAGGCGACCTCAAAGGCTTTTGTGTACTTGTCTCCCAGCTTGAAGATATGACCCAGCTCTATTCCCCTGAAGATGCTGAGCACCCCGTTACACACGGGGCACCGGTCACCATCCACGACGAGACGCAGATCGATGTACTCCTCGGCT
>CAZPCG010000077.1:0-7764 GCA_964584875.1 uncultured Spirochaetota bacterium | reverse complement strand
GCTGAAACTCACCGTAACCGAGTGCCTGGAGCCTCCGCCCATCGATTTTGAAGGTTTCGTTAAAAATCCGCGCTATCTTTACCGACCGCGCAGCGGACAGCTCCCAGTTCGTCGGGTAAAGGGCGTAGAGTCCACTGTCCGGAGATATAGGGGAGTTGTCCGTATGCCCCTCTATACGAATTATGTTCCCTGCAAACTCCGGCTCCCTCAGGAAGCGGCCCATCTTATTAATAACCATCCTCCCCCCGGGTGTGAGCTCGGGGCTACCTGATTCAAAGAAGGCATCTGCAACGAGAGAAATGACTATCCCTCTCTCATCCTCCGTTATCTTCACCTTCCTGCTCTTCACCTCTGGCTGAAATATCGAAACCGCCTTCTCGACAGCCTTTGCAAGCCTCTCCCCCTTCTCCTTGGATGGGAGCGTTTCCACCTGCTGGCCAAGCTCGGCCAGAACCCCGCGGGACAGGGTAAGGCCTCCC
Organism: uncultured Spirochaetota bacterium; assembly: GCA_964584875.1. Lineage (GTDB taxonomy): Bacteria > Spirochaetota > B62-G9 > B62-G9 > DRHN01 > CAZPCG01. The sequence continues at coordinate 7,285 of CAZPCG010000077.1, read as the reverse complement.
GTATGCATCCCTAGCGAACCCCTGAAGGCCGACAGAATGAGCTGCAGTTCCCTGCCTTCGATTTCAGCTACAGTGAACAGAAGAACAAAAAAGGTGAGCAGCAGCGTCGTCATATCACCGTAGGTCAAAAGCCAGTGCGGTGATCCCTTGATCTGTCTTCTTGCAACCTTTTTCATCGGCTTTTCACACCCCCCCTCCCGAATGCCCGTACGCTACCGCCTCACACAAAGCTGATCAATAAGAAGAGTAATGCACGGAGCATCAAAGGAGTGAAATATCCTATTCCCTTTCGCCGGTTTCCTCCTCGACCTGCGCCCTGATCTCTGGAGACAGGAAGGATATCAGCTTCTCCTTCACTATTCGCGGGTTGTCACCCGACTGTATGGACAGAGTTCCCTCTATCATAATCTCCCGGATGAGTATCTCCTGCTCGTTGACATAGCTGAGCTTGTTTGCAATTGGGATGAAGACGAGATTTGCCAGTATAACACCATAGAAGGTTGTAACCAGCGCCGTCGACATGCCGGGCCCGATTGCGCTCTTGTCCTGGATGTTCCTCAGCATGAGGATCAGACCTATGAGCGTTCCTACCATGCCAAAGGCGGGGGCCAGGGAACCCCAATCTTCAAACATCTTTATGCCTTCATTATGGCGGGTCTGCATGTGGTTGAGCTCGGTCTCAAGAATGTTCCTGATGATCTCGGGGTCTGTTCCATCAACGACGAGCTGTATTCCCTTGCGGAGGAATTCATCCTCAAGCTCGTCAAGGTCATCCTCAAGGGCAAGAAGCCCCTCACGCCTTGCCTTCTCCGAGAAGGTAACGATCATTGAAATAATCCTCCCGGGCTCCATGGGTCTGACCCTTATCGCGTTCATGAAAACCTTCATAAGGCCCAGGGTTCTTGCAAGGGTATTTGAAACCATCAATGCGGCAAAGGACCCTCCTATGGTAATGAACACAGACGAAATGCTGATGAATCCGAAGATTCCTCCAATACCTCTCGCTGTAACGACGATTCCTGCAATGATGACGAAAAACCCGATTACAAGACCACCAAGCGTGGCTAGATCCATGATAATCCCCCCCTGCGGTATACCTCTATATCAGGACATGGTGGACATCATATTATCTTCTCTAATAGATAATAGCACTATTTTATAAAAAAGTGCACTTTTCAATAAATAAAATATAGAACAGGGAGAAGGAATGGCAAAGAACGGTTATCGTTCGTTTCCGAACACCCCGAGCTTCTGCCTGTACTCGATGATTTCCCTGAAAATCTCCTGGGGAGCTTCCTTCACAACGAGCTTTTTGCCTGAAATGAGAGTAATGGTTGTATCGGGTGTCATCTCAACTGTCTCTATGAGATGTGGATTGAGCCAGTATTCAACGCCATTCAAACGGGTCACCCTGATCAAGACCTTCCCTCTCCCAGTGTAAAAACGCTTTTATTATCTTAGTCGCTGGTGAACAATTACCATTCAAGCAGCAAATACACACTCTCACCAGCTCAATAATTAGTTTCTAACTCTTTGATATTAAAATATTTGTTTTAACAGCAAAATCTATATGCTATGAAAATGCTAATTGTTCGCCAGAAACTAATTATCTCTTCAGAGTCAGCAGTTCCTGGAGCATCTGGTCCGATGTTGTGATGCTCCTGGAGTTTGCCTGGAACCCCCTCTGGGTGACGATCATATCGGTGAATTGTTCTGCAAGATCCACATTGCTCATCTCAAGGGTTCCGGCCGTTATCTTCCCCCTCCCTCCTGTCTCAGCAGCCCCTATGTTTGCAAGGCCGGAGTTATTCGTCTCCCTGAAGTAGTTGTCGCCCTCAGCGGTGAGACCCTGCGGGTTTGCAAAGCTGGCGAGGGCAACCTGGGCTATCGGGGCTTTCTTCCCGTTGGTGTAAGCGCCGGTGATCACGCCAGCGTTATCTATGGTGAAAGACTCAAGGTAGCCCAGCCCGTAGCCGTCCTGCTCATAGGCCCTCGTCGATGATGGAGCTGAAAACTGGGTGATGCCTTCGTATCCTCCGGCTGTTCCCAGGTCGAGATTTATCACCTGCGTTATCCCCTCGGCTGGAAAGGTCACCGTCAATGCTGCTACGAGCTGTCCCTCATTGACAATGTCTGCCGGCGCCCCCGGCACCAGAGGATTGTCCGTTATTGAAACAGGCGCTCCCTGATTGTCAAACCTCATGATAACCGAACCGGTATTGTTGACGTTGGGGCCAGCCACATCGAGAGTCAGGGTTGCCGGGTCGGCTCCGAGCACAGAGGCCTGAACCATCCAGGCATTCGTCTCACCCTGTACCCTCGTAAAGTCTAAGGTTAGCGCATGAACGTTGCCGAGGCTGTCATAGACAGCTATGTTCGTTGATACCGTTCCCTTCAGCCTCTCCTCCGGGGTTGGTTCACGGTCAGCAGGAAGCAGAGGTGTCTGTGCATCGAGGTTGCTCCGGTATAGAACCATACTGGTTTCCTGCGCCGGGTCCTTGGCACCTATGGGAATAAATATGTCCTCGAGCTCGCCCGTGGTATTGATTATGTATTCGGTGCCCATCTGGACAGCTTCCCACCCCTGCACCCTGAAGCCGTTTGCGGGGTTCACAAGCAACCCATTCTTATCAAGCCCGAATCCTCCGGCCCTTGTGAAGAAGGTCTCCTCCCCCCTCCTCAATATGAAAAACCCATCCCCCTGTATCGCAAGGTCGAGGTTCAGCCCTGTTGTCTGAAGGCTCCCCTGGGTAAATATCCTGTCAATGCTTGCTATGCTCATTCCCAGGCCGATCTGCTTCGGGTTCACCCCTCCCTTCTGCGCCGTTGGTGCGGCTGCCCCCGAAATAGTCTGAGAGAGAATATCCTGGAAGGACACCCTGCTCTTTTTGAAGCCATAGGTGTTGACGTTTGCGATATTATGACCGAGAACATCCATCCGCACCTGATGGTTTATCAATCCTGCAACACCTGAGTAAAGCGATCTCATCATGGGAACACACTCCTCATCCTATTGTTCTCCCTCCCATGCTCATTTCCATAAGAACAAACTCAAGACTACTCCTCTCCAAGCAGCACCCTCGTTATGTCGTCAATACTGTAGGTAACCCCGTTGAACGATATGGCCGGTCCGCCGGTTTCAAAGGTCACCTCCGAGACGGTGCCGCGATGGCTTGCTCCGCTCATCCTGTCGAACACTTCAACCTCCCTGCCAAGCAATGAATAGGAGAGTGTGACCTTGCTGTTAACAATGAGGTTTGCAAGTGTTTTGTTCATCTCGGTCATCTGCTCAAGCGCTGAAAACTGGGCCATCTGCGCTATGAACTCCCTGTCATCCAGCGGGCTTGTGGGGTCCTGATGCTCAAGCTGGACGATCAACAGGCGCAGGAAATCCTCTTTCTGCAGGGTGTTATGCACCCTTCGACCATTTTTCTCAAGAGATTTATTGAAGCTCTCAACCTCAACCCTTGTTCTGTAGAGGTCCTGTTCGCCGAGATTAAGCGGAAAATCCATTCAACTCTCCTTCCTATACCATGATGTTCACAACGGTTGAAAGCCAGGGCAGATACGGCACCGTGGCATTCGACCCGATGCTGAGAGGTTCACGCAATCGGTAAGCTTTCCTCACCGAAACCATCCCATTCCTCTGCTCTTCCTGCATGGGCTCCCTCTCAGGTTCCCCATCTCTCACCCCAACCTCAAAAGAGCCGAGAAAGAAACCATGCTCCTCAAGGCTCCTCTCAAGAGCCGGCAGCCTGCTTACAATCAGTTCGCGCACCATCTGGTTGTCTACCACAATGCTGGTGCTCACCTCCTTATGGGCAAGCCTTATGCTCAATCTGAGGCTGCCAAGCGATTCGGGCTGGAGCACAAGCCTCGCTTCCCCCCCTCCCTTATTGAGAAGCAGGGTAAACTGCCTGACGATCTCGTTAAAATTTCCATCGGCATTTTTAAACAATTGATAATTGGTTTTTGGCTGAATGATTTGAGAAGTGCTCTCGTACCTCGAAAGGGTGCTGACAATCTCCCTTTCACCACCAGCTCTGCCTGATCGCTCGGAAAAGAGCCCGGCATCCTTTTTCTGCGCCAGGAGATCGTTCAGAACATTCTGCTTCTGAACCTGGGAAGCCGCCCCTTCAGTGTTCCTCTGTAGCCGCAGGGGAGAGTTTTCGTCATACGTAGGGGTTTTTCCCTGGACAACTCTCCGGTCATTTTCATCTTTATGCCCGGCCCTGAATACAAAAGGTCTGCCTCCAGGTTTCTTCTCCTCTATAAACCTCGCCTTTCCCTTACCCGCCTTCTCTGGGTTGTTCTGAGCCACCTCAACCCTCTTACGCAGCGCCGCTACTCTACTGGAAAGCCCTGCCCCTCTTCCATCAGTGTTGGAGGCAAGATCTGAGGGCTTCTTCAGCAACTGCTCCCGCAGCTTCGATTTGCCGGTTCCCGCCAGGGGAGGACCATCAGCGTTTACAGTTTCCTTACGCAGTGGAACTGCAGGCTGGGACCTCTGAGCACCTGCCCTGCCCATCTGTTCCAGTATCTTACGGCCTATTGCATGAGAAAAGTTCCCTTTCTTCGCCTCAGAAGCCATCCCGAGGGAGCCGGCAGCTTTTGCTCTACCGGACATTTTCCGCTCACCTGGGGTTACAGCATCGCTTTTATGCGCATTCGTTCCCAAACCTTCTCCCTGTGCTGCAGGCTTTCCCCACGCCTCCTCATCTATCCCCTGGGGACCCGGGTTTTGAGCCCGGTTTATGGCCCTCTGAAGTTTCTGGCCGGAGAGTCCTGGGTCGCCTGGAAGCACAGGCACCGCAACCACAGGGGAAACCATGGAAGCAGTGCCCTCCACACTGCCCTGGGCAGTATTTTCACCGGCATCAAGACGGCTGAAGCGTTCCAGTATTGAAAAAAAGATCTCACCGTGGCCCTGCTCCGAATGGTGCATCACCCTGTTTTGGACCTTTGCAATTCCAGCCTGCAGTACCTCAGCTGTCGTCATTTGCTATTCCACCGATCTTCGTCATTTTCCTCTGAACCGATACCGCTTTCTCCGGGTCCATGAGGCTCAGGTAGTATGGCACAATCGAGAGTGTGCCCGTCTCTTCTGCATTTCGGTCTATCTGCCTGAGTATATCTATAACAAGCAGGTCATCCATCTTTGACAGGCGCTCAACAGCCGCCTCAGGTGGCATACTTACAAAGTACTCTGCCTGCTTTTTAATGTTTTCTCTATAATTATCGTATTCACGTTGTTTCTCACTTAGGACTTTTTTCTCATCTTCAAGACGCTTTGCCTCTTCGCTCAACTTTGTCTCTCTCTCAATCAGCAAAAGCTGTTTGTCATTCAACTCCTGAGCCTGAAGTTCAAGCCCCCTGACCTTCGCTTCAAGCACCTGCTCCTTCTTGCCAAGGAACTCACGCTCGAGCAGGTGCGGGTCCTCCTCAACCTCCTCGCCCCGTCTGAGAAAAGCAGGGAGGTAGTTTTCAAAGGGTCCCATGAGCTTCCTGTAATCTATGATCCTGAGATAGTCGAACCAGTAAAGCCCGCCCAGGATAAGGGCAAATATCAGGAGGATCAGGAAAATAACCTTGCTCAAACTGGAGATGATGGAACCCACATTCACCTACAATCCCTCCTCGCTTCCATATTTAGAGAACTCCTCATAGTAGCGCAGGACAGAATCAACGAAGTTCTTTGTCTCCGTTATGTCAGGAATTTCATCTCCCACCTTCTCCGGACCCGCATTGTATGCGGCAAGCGCCTTGTTCAGGTTGCCTCCGTACCTGTTGATGAGATCAACGAGATAGCGGGTCCCGGCCTGTATATTTTCCCCTGCATCATAGGGGTTTGTAACACCGAGAAGCCGGGCAGTCTGCGGCATGAGCTGCATCAGGCCCATGGCGCCCTTCTTCGAGACGGCATTCACATTGAAATTCGACTCCTGCTTCACCACCGCCCGTATCAGCTCCGGTGGTATACCGTACCTCTTCGAAATCGCTTCAATGATGGGTTCATAGACCTGTGCCCGGGATTCATCAACCTGCCTGTCCCCTGCAGCGGCTTGGGCCTCCTCCTTCCCATTATCTTCTCCACTGTCGAGTCTGCGCCTTACCTGCTCATCAAAGGAAGGTCCATACTGCATCTTTATCGAGCCAAAACTTCTCTTTATCTCCTCTATCCTCATGAGAACATTCTGAATACTCTGGTAAACACTCTCGACGGGCATTAAAGCTCCTCCAGCGGTGGCGTTTCGATGGTCAGTTTCTCCTGATTAAGACCGATTTTCTGATTGACATCGTCGATCTCGATACCCTCCTCCCTGCTCGACTCCTCGTTGTAAAGGCCAAGCTGCCGCTCCCTCAGAGTTTCAATGGTCTTGCGCGCCTTCTTCGCCTCCCTGAGTAGTTCGATGTATCGGCGTACCTCCACCTCCATATCCAGGCGCCGTTCCTTGAGCCTGTTGATGTTATGCTCAATCCTCGCTATGTAGTTATCGACCGCTATGATCTCAGCCGCGGTGAAGACCCCAAGCACATTGCCGTGCTCCTGGATAAAGTCCTGGAGCTTCCCCCCAAGCTCCCGTATCTCATCCTCGATTCTCAGAAGCATGGCCTTTCTCTTCGAAAACTCCCGCTCAACCCCCTCCTCGAGCTTCTTTCGCACACGCAGCACATTTTCCAGCCTGAAATAGAAACGCCGCAAGGATTTATTCCTCCCCGCTTGAGAAAATCTGAAAGAGCATTTCCCTGACAGCATCAAAGGGGTATCCCTCCTCAATGCCCTGCCTCAGGAAGCTGTTCACCGCTTCAATCTTTTCTAGGGCCCAATCTATGTGAGGATCAGACCCCTTCACGTAGGCCCCGATCTGGATCAGGTCCTCAGCATCGTAGTAGTAGGCCAGCACCTCTCTCAGTTTGTTGATCGCCTGGAGGTGGTCGGCGGGTACTATATACGGCGTAAGCCTGCTGATGCTTGCCAGCACATCTACCGCCGGGTATTGATTGCGCTGGGCAAGCTTCCTGGAAAGCACGATGTGGCCATCAAGGACAGCTCTAACCGTGTCTGATATCGGCTCGTTCACATCGTCGGCTTCGACCAGGATGGTGTAGATTCCGGTAATCGATCCCTTTTCCGACATGCCGCTCCGCTCAAGGAGCTTTGGAAGTATCGCAAACACGCTCGGCGTATACCCCTTGGTTGCAGGTGGCTCACCGATTGCAAGCCCTATCTCCCGCTGGGCATGGGCAAACCTCGTGATGGAATCCATCATGAATATGACATGGT
>CAZPCG010000076.1:0-7823 GCA_964584875.1 uncultured Spirochaetota bacterium | reverse complement strand
TCATGTTCCATTCCGACGGGAAGATAGACGAAATCGTACCCTGGCTCATCGATATTGGGGTGGACTGTATTCAACCCATGGACCCCTACGGGATCGATTACCGCGAGTACAAGAAGAGGTTTGGCGGCATTGTATGCCTTGCGGGGAACATCGATATCGAGTTCCCCCTCGCCCACGGAACGCCGGAGGATGTTGAGAGAGACGTGAGGGAGCACATGGAGGTGCTGAAACCCGGCGGTGGATACGTGGCTACGAGCTCTCACAGCATCGTGAACTACATCCCCCATGAAAACTTCATCGCAATGATCAATGCCATGCACAAGTACGGCAGTTATGGTGAGGACGAGGTATGGGGATTTCCTGAGGCAGAGGGCGCCCGGGCCGGTGTAGCCGAGGAGAAGATTGCCCATGAGGATTACCGTAAGGGGGTCGAGGAGGGAGTACTCAGGGATATCTTCGATGCGGTTTATTCGGGGGAACAGAGCAGGATAGGGGATCTGGTTCATAGGGCCCTGGATAAAAAAAACTACAGACCAATGGACATCATCAACAGGGCCATGACCCCGGCGATCAGGGAGGTCGGAGATGAGTTTTCCACCGGAGAGCTCTTTCTGCCCGATCTGCTTCTGGCTGCCGGCACCATGCAGGAGGCCATGAATATCCTCACCCCGCTCATGGAGGGGAAGGAGGAGAGGCTCAGCAGGGGGAAGGTGGTCATCGGGACGATAAAGGGCGATCTCCACGATATCGGGAAAAACCTGGTCATCGCGCTCCTCAGGGGCAATGGCTTTGAGGTCGTAGACCTCGGGATAGACAATGGCCCTGAGGCATTTGTGAAGGCGGTGAAAGAGCACAGGCCCGATGTGGTGGGCTACTCAGGGCTTCTGTCCACGACGCTCGGGGGCATGCCGGAACAGATGGAAGCCTTGAAAAAGGCGGGGTTGCGTGACAGGGTGATCACCATAGTGGGGGGAGCACCTGTGACGCAGGAGTTTGCCGAGCGAAACGGTGTAGACCTCTACGGGAAGGATGCAAACGAGGCGGTGAAGGTTATCGAGAGGGCGTTCGCCGCAAGGGGAAGGGCAAAGTGGTGATAGTGTAGTGTCTCCTTGAATGGGAATTGTCCACCAGCGACTAATTTAAACGAGAAGGGGGGTGATAGAAAGGAAAAGGTAATATGTTTAACAACTCGTTTTCAATTACATTTAAAATCTAAAAAATTTTAAGGAGGATTAACTGTATGCGAAAGACAATAACATTAATTCTGATCATGGTATTCGTACTCTCTGGATTTGCACTTTTCGCCGGTGGCGGGAAAGAGAAGAAAGGGCCGGTGAAAGAAGAAGAGTACGCTGAGGTATCCAAGGAGTACGAGGTGGAGGTCGGGATGTACCCTCTCTTCGATCAGTACCGGGAGGTAGCGAAGAAGAAGCAGCCCTATCCAGGCGAGCCTGGGAAGGGTAAGAAGCTCGGGTTTGCAAACATCTTTGCAACCCTCCCCTTCTGTATTTCAGTGGAGAAGAGCATTATCGAACAGGCGCTGCTCGCAGGCTTTGCAAAAGAGGACATGATCATGATGGACAACCAGTATGACTCGGTCATAGGTTTGAAGAATGCCGATATCATGCTCTCAAAGCGGCCCCATTTCTTCATCGAGTTCCAGTCAGATGCGAAGGTCAATAACATCGTTGCGCAGAAGTTTGGCGCTGCAGGGATTCCAATGCTTGCCATCGATGTCCCTGTGCCAGGTGCTCCCTTCATGGGCGTGAACAACTGGCAGGCCGCAGTGCTTGCCGGCAAGCATGCAGCAAAGCTTGTCAAAGAGCAATGGGGTGGCTGGGATAAGGTAGAGCTCGTAGTCCTTCTCCAGATGCCCGCCGGAGGGGAAGTGACAATGCTGAGGTCAGAAGGATTTGCGGCTGCTCTCGTTGAAGAGTTTGGACCTGATGCTGAGAAGAAGATCGTGAGAACAGACGGTGGAATGGGGCAGTCGGAGCAGGCGAAAGCCGCGATGGACGATGTCCTTGCAGCACATCCCAAGCCGAAAAAGATGGTCATCACCTCGATCAACGAGCAGACTATGGCAGGGGCTATAGCGTCGCTGCAGACCGCAGGGAGGTGGAGCGCTGGTGACACCATCATCGTCACCCAGGGGTGTGACGAGCTTGGCCAGAGCCAGATAAGGGAAGGCCTTACCGATGGGTCCATTGCCTATTTCCCCGAGAAGTACGGCGAGTATGTGATCCCTGCGGTGAGCGCAATACTCCAGGGCCAGGCTGTTCCACCCTATATTTATATTGAGAACGTGGTCATCACAAAAGCCAACATCGACCAGTACTATCCGAAGAAGTAGTGGTGGAGAACTGCTCAACCCAGGAAGCCTGATCATTGACTGAAGATGGTGAGGGCCGGGTTATATGCCCGGCCCTGATAAAAATCGGGGTTACAGGATGGATAAACTTTTACTGGAAATGAAGAACATAAAGAAAAGCTTTCCCGGGGTTTTGGCCCTGGACAGGGTGAGCTTCGATCTCCATGAGGGGGAGGTTCACGGGTTGCTCGGTGAAAATGGTGCCGGGAAATCAACGCTCATCAAGATACTTGCAGGTGATTACTCAAAGGATGAAGGGAAGATTATCATTGATGGCAGGGAAGTCGAGTTTCGCTCCCCTCTGGATTCAAAGCTCATGGGGATAAGCGTCATCTACCAGGAGCTTCTCACCCTGGATACCCTTTCTGTGGCGGAGAACATATTCGTCGGCAATCTTCCCAAAAAAAGGGGACTGAACACAATTGACTGGAAAACTCTGAACAAGAATGCAAGGGCGGTTCTTGACCGACTGCTTGTGAACATAAATCCAAGAAAGATTGTTGGTGACCTGGGTGTTCATGAGAAACAGATAATAGAGATTGCAAAGGCTATATACAGGGATTCAAAAATTCTCGTCATGGATGAGCCGACCGCTGCTCTGAGCGAGAATGACATCATCTCGCTGTTCAACATCATACAGAGCTTGAAACAGCAAGGAGTTGGTGTCATCTATATCTCTCACCGCCTCGGGGAGGTTTTCGAGATCACGGACAGGGTAACTGTACTGCGTGACGGAAAGCTCATAGGGACCGAGATTACAGAGGAAACGAGCAGGGACAGGCTCATAACCATGATGGTCGGGCGTGAGCTGAAGGACATGTACCCGAAGCGGGAGCTGCCCATCGGCAAGACCCTGCTTGAGGTGCAAAACCTTACGGTCAATGGAATAATCGAGGACATAAGCTTCAGCCTTAAAGAGGGGGAGATAGTCGGGCTTTTCGGTCTTCTGGGTTCAGGGAGGCAGAACATTGTTCGCACAATCTATGGAATAGACAGGGCCGACCACGGGACGATCGTCATCTATGGTAAAACGGCGGTTATCGATACACCGGCACAGGCACTGAAGCACAGGTTCGGGTTCATGCCCCTTGACAGGAAGCTCGAGGGGTTAGCCCTCAAGCTCCCCGTGTCAAGCAACATAACCATGGCAAACATAGATAATCTGGGGAATGGTTTTTTAATCGATAAGAAGTTTGAGACGGAAGATGCGAAGAAATGGGTAAAAAATGTTAATATCAAGACGCCCTCGATTGACACCGAGGTCAATTCCCTTTCAGGGGGGAACCAGCAGAAGATCGTTCTTGCAAAGCTCCTTGAAACCGGAGCGAGGGTATTCATCATGAATGAGCCAACACGGGGAATAGATGTCGGGGCCAAGGTCGATATCTACCAGATGATGGAGTGCCTGTGTGAGGAGGGTGCCGGCATCATCATGATTTCGTCGGAACTACCCGAAATTCTTGCGATGTCAGACCGCATCATCGTCATATCCAAGGGCAGGGTTAGCGGTGAGTTTACAAGAAAAGAGGTTACTCAGGAAAAACTGCTGCATGCAGCAACAGCTTAGGGGTGAAGCATGAGCGATCAATTGGAAGCACGTGGAGCCCCGGAAAAAGAGGAGAAGAAGGTGCACCTGTCAAGCACCGTAATTCTCTTCATTTTTCTTGTGGTTATGGTTTCAGCCTTCGCTTTTCTGAGCAGGGATTTCTACTCCATTTATAATATTTCCACGATGCTCACGAATATTGCCTTCAGCGGTATTGTTGCAGGGACACTGACAATGATCATGGTGATGGGCGGTCTTGACATCTCAATAGGAGGAAATATTGCTCTCACCTCCTGCCTTGTCGCCTACCTGTATAATCTTAATAATGCACCGGGTACCGGTCTCATCATAATCATTGGCATGATGCTTGGGGCGGCAATCGGGGGTTTCAACGGCTTTGTCATTACGAGGATGGATCTGGACCCGATAATAACCACCCTCGGGACAATGGCGATTACCAGGGGCATGGGATATGTTTTAACCAGGAGCCGTTCGATACTGATCATGGAAGACGTGATCGGTTTCATCGGCAGGGGCTCTATTGCCTGGATCCCCTTTCCCCTCGTCCTTTTTATACTGGTTTTTGCAATCCTGACCATCGTTATGAGCAGATCGAAGTACGGGAGGAAGATCTACTGCATCGGTGCAAACCAGGAGGCGGCAAAGCTTTCAGGGATCAATATAGGGAGGGTGAAGTTCATTGCCTACCTTATGAGCGGGATTGCCGCATCGATGAGCGGTTTGATATTGACGGGACAGAGCGCCGTTGGCATGCCGCAGCATGCAACGGGGAGTGAGCTGGACATTATCACCGCTGTGCTGCTCGGCGGGACCTCGCTTGGAGGCGGAAGGGGAAACATACTGGGAACGCTTGCAGGTGTGCTCATACTCGGGGTGCTTTACAACGGCTTTACCATGATAGGGTTCCGCTATGTGCATATACGGGTATTTCAGGGAGCCATTCTGATACTCGTTGTTGCGCTGTACGAGGTGAGGGAGAAAAAGGCGTATTGAGGAAGGAAAAGGCCATGGCTGATACGACCGTTTCTGCGGTAAGAGAGGAGAGGGTAACGTTCAGGGAGAAGCTTGCGGAGATATTTTTCTATGGAAAGAGCATGGTGCCTGCCCTGGGCGTGCTCCTCATCATCCTTGTGGCGCTCTTCAGTATTGCAACGCCGAACTTTCTCGCTTATATAAACTTCAAGGCGATCATAAGCAATATACCCGTGATAGCAATTATGGCAGTCGGAATGACCTTTGTCCTGCTAGTCGGGGGGCTGGATATTTCGGTGGGGTCGATTCTCGGGTTTACCGCGGTTGTAGTTGTTATGTTCCACCTCTGGGGATTAAATGCGCCGTTGCTTGTGCTGTGTTCAGCCCTGATAGGAGCTTTCTTTGGTACGTTTAACGGTCTCATCATAACGAAGGTTGGAATAAACCCGGTAATAACAACGCTTGGCACAATGGCTCTGGCCAGGGGAATGGCGTCCTGGTTTTCTCTCGAACTTGAGATACTGAGAGAGGGAAGGGTGTATGACAGGAGCTTTCTCAACATCGCTCGCTACTATATTCCCCCAGACAAACAGATCGTTCCAATAACGCTGATCTACGTAATTCTCCTTTTTGTCTTTATTTCACTTATACTGAAATACACAAAGTATGGAAGAAATGTGTATGCGGTTGGGAGCAACGAGTATGCCGCCCGGCTTGCGGGGATAAATACAACCAGAATAAAGTTTTTCAGCTACGTCATCTCCGGGATCATGGCATCCCTTGCAGGCGTGATCCTTGTTGCCCAGCTCAGCCTGGGGAGGGATGATGCGGGAATTGGGTCCGAGCTTGAGGTTATTACGGCTGTCGTACTGGGTGGCGTAAGCCTTGCAGGGGGAAAGGGGGATCTTCTGGGGGTGATCATCTCGGTGCTTATACTGGGTGTCATACGGAACGGGATGGTGCATCTCCAGGAGACGATCGGCATATCCTACTACTGGCGGGAGGTGGTGAAGGGGGCCATCCTGATCCTTGCCATATCGATCGACTCGGCCCGTCTTATGGCGGGGAAGAAACGACGGGTAGTAAGGCAGTAGAGATATATGGTTCATCTGGAAAATGAATACGTGGAGGGGGTCGGTAAGAGAGGTAAAAAACAGACCTCGTGTGAAGGAGGGGTTTAATCGATGGGAATAGCTGTGCTTGAGGAGCTTAAACGGATTGTTCTTGAGTTTGATATGGACCGTGCAGAGGCCACAGCAAGGAAGGCTGTCGAGGAGGGTGTCGATCCACTTGATGCCGCTGAAGCGCTGACAGAAGGGATCAGGGAGGTGGGGGAGAGGTTCGGGAGCGGTGAGCTTTTCCTCCCCGATCTGGTCTGCGCTTCGGAGGTAGTCAAGAATGCGCTCCCTGTTATAACGAAGGAGATCACCCGTCAAGGAAAAGCATTAAAATCTCTGGGCAGGGTAGTGATCGGAACCGTATTCGGCGACATTCACAGCATAGGCAAAAGTATGGTCGCCACTCTCCTCTTTGCCTCCGGTTTCGAAGTCATCGATCTCGGGGTGAACGTGAAAGGTGATGAATTCCTAAGGGCTGTAAAGGAGCACAACCCAGATATCCTCGCCATGTCCGCCCTCCTCACCACCACGATGATGGAGCAGCGACACGTAGTTGAAGGGCTGAAGAAGGCAAACCTTCGGGACAGGGTGAAGGTGCTCGTCGGCGGGAGCTCCATAAACAAGGAGTTTGCCGACTCCATAGGAGCGGACGGTTACGGCTCAACTGCTCCGGAGGGTGTTAAGATTGCAAAGGCTTTGCTGAAAAAATGAGTACCTGGATCAAAATGACGGCTTGCATGAGCTTTAATCGATAGAATATCGGATCAGGTATGCATTATTCGTAACAACCAAGATGGCGAAGGCAATAAGTGACAGCGGCATACAAAACTACTCGATCTTTTTCCGAGATGATGGGACGCTGTTCGCCTGCCTTGAGTCGGAGGACCCTCAGAAATCCTTCGATTATCTTGGAAAACAGGGTGTGAATAGGCGCTGGCAGAAGGCCATGGAGAGGTTCTTCGTGAAGGAGAACGCTTCCACACTCGGTCCGGAGATTGAGCCGCTTGAAGAAGTCTTTCATCTTGATTAATTCCAGGTTATGATGTAAAAAATCTTTGCCTTGATTAATCACAGATTTTGATGCAAAATGTTTCTTATCTTTTTCCTTCTACCGCATTGTGATGTAAAATCTGCGGTCATGCCGGTAATATCTTCAGGGTGAAGAGGGATCTTATGAACGTCCGGGAACGATTCCTTGAGGTAATGCTCAACTTCAATACCGGTGTTCCGGCGCCAAAATGGGAGTTCGGCTACTGGGGCGATACGATCAATAACTGGTATGATGAAGGGCTTGTGAAGAGGAGGTATCCGCGAATTCCTGAGAGCATCTCCACCCCAACAGCCTCCCTCTACTACCCGTGCTGGCAGGTGACCAGGGGCAAAAGGCTTCCTGCCGGGATAGCTGTCACCGGCGGGGGCCTTTACTGGCCCACCCAGGGATTCCCCCTTGATAACGATGTGAAGGACTCCCTGGAAATGGATAAGGGGCAGATACTTGTGAACGTCAATCTGCTCTTTCATCCAATGTTCGAGCTTGAAATCCTGGATGAGGATGATCACCACCTTACCTACAGGGATATCGATGGGGTGAAGCGTAAGTTCCTGAAGGAAACGGGTGTTATTCCTTCCGGGGTGGAGTGGGTGATTAAGGACCGCGAGGGCTGGGAAAGGCTCAAGGAGGAGCGGCTCAACACCAGGGATATCAGGGGGAGGTTTCCTTCGAACTGGAATGAGCTCCTGCGCAGATACAGGAACAGGGACTATCCCCTCGTACTCGGGGGTTATCCCCACGGCT
>CAZPCG010000075.1:0-7827 GCA_964584875.1 uncultured Spirochaetota bacterium | reverse complement strand
CCTCTCATTGTCGCACTGAATAAGATCGATCTCAAAGGCGTCAATCCGGAAAAGGTGAAGAATGAGCTTGCTGAGAGAGGTATCGTTCCAGAAGAGTGGGGCGGCGATACGCTAATGGTTCAAGTCTCCGCACTTAAAAAAGTGGGGATTGACAATCTGCTCGAGGCGATCATTCTCCAGGCCGATATGCTTGATTCAAAGGCCAATCCCAAGAGGAGAGCTACCGGAACGGTTATCGAATCAAAGATTGATACGGGGAGAGGAATTGTTGCTACTGTTCTCATTGAAAACGGTACGCTTCACCTCCAGGACCCATTTGTTGCGGGCGTTTACCCTGGAAAAGTGAGATCGATGTTTGATGAAAGCGGTAACGCGGTGAGGGAAGCTCTGCCCTCTGAGCCAGTCGAGGTAGTTGGGTTTTCTGGACTTCCCATTGCAGGTGATCCCTTCCAGGTAACAGAGAATGAGAAATTTGCAAAGCAGATAGGCCAGAAGAGGCAGGAGTTGAAGAGGTTTGAAGAGTCGAAGAATGTGAAAAAGGTCACCCTTGAGAACCTCTACGACCAGATCATGGAAGGGGAGCTGCTTGAACTCAAAGTCATTATCAAGGCAGATGTGCAGGGTTCTGTTGAGGCGCTGAGGGACTCCCTTGAGAAACTTACAACCTCGCAGATAAAGCTCAACTGCATTCATGCGGGGGTTGGTGCAGTAAATGAGACTGATATCATTCTTGCATCCGCTTCCAATGCGCTGATAATCAGCTTCAGGGTTCGACCGAATGTAAAAGCTGCGGAGCTGGCGAAGAAAGAAAAGGTGGAGATCAAGAAGTACAGTATAATCTATGATGTAATTGAGGATATAAAATCAGCGATGGAGGGGCTCCTTGCTCCAGAACTCCAGGAGGAGATCGTAGGAAATGCCGAGATTCGCAAGGTGATAAGGGTGCCAAAGGTTGGGAACATTGCAGGATCATACGTGAACAGTGGAACAATTACGCGGTCGTCCAATGTGCGCATCATCCGTGATGGAATCGATGTGTATTCGGGAAAGATTGCAAGCCTGAGAAGGTTCAAAGAAGATGCAAAAGAGGTTGCGGCTGGGTTTGAATTCGGTATAAAGATGGAGAACTTTGACGATATAAAGGAAGGCGATATCATAGAGGCCTATGTAGTACATGAAATTGCCCAGAAACTCGACACGAAGGTGTGATGGCGGGGGTGGGTACAGAAGCTCCGGGATGAAGCGCTACCCAGGGCATGTGTAAAGTGCCAGTGAGTCTGTCTAATGGCAGTTACATGCAGCGAATCTTAGATGCGTAACCATAGTGTACACAACGGCGCTCAGGTAGAGACAGACGGTAGCGGCAGAGGCGCGTGAGGAAGATGGATGTAAGGTCGAAGAGAAAGATAGAGCAGTTGATAAAAATAAAACTCTCTTCCCTCCTCCTGAAGGGTTTGAAAGACCCACGGCTGGAGGCCTTCATAACAATTCTGGAAGTCAGGCTATCAAAAGATGGCAAATCTGCAATGGTTGTGGTTTCTGTGATTGGTTCTGAACGAGAGAAGAAATCCGTATTGAAGGGTCTTGACAGCGCAGGCGGATACATACAGTGGAGGCTCGGCAGGGAAATGAGGCTGAAGTATATGCCACACCTCATATTTAAACTCGATGAAACGATGGAGGAGAGGGTCAGGTTTGTTCACAAACTCGCCGAGATGGAGAGAGCCGGGGAGTCGACGGATACTACACATCCAGAGCAGTGGCATGAGTAGTGGTATGGAAGCGGTGTTCATGTTGAAATTCATCCTGCATTTCAGACTATGTCGAGAGAAGAACAAAGAAGAGCTGTATGGAATACACTCCTGGAAGCCAACTCAATACTATTTACAACCCACGTGCGACCCGACGGTGATGGCATTGCCTCTGAGCTTGCACTCTTTCTGCTCATGAAGTCCCTGGGTAAATCGGTTGTGGTTGTGAATCAGGATCCAACTCCAGAGATGTATTTATGGTTGCCTGCTGCTGATGCAATAATCACTCTTCAGGAGGAGATCGCTCTTCCATTCGAGCACGTCGACCTTTCTGTGCTCCTTGACTGTTCCAACCTATCCAGGATTGGGCGGGTGTCCGAAGTCATTAAAAATTCCAGAAAGTTGGTGAGCATCGACCATCATGCAAGCTCAAACTGCCCTGGTCATCTCTGTTACCTTGAAACTGAGGCATCGAGCATAGGGGAGATCCTCTATAACCTCATTCCAGGAATACACAAATACCTCAACAAGGAGATCGCCACCTGCCTGTATACATCCATCATGACCGACACGGGCTCCTTCGCATACTCCAATACAACAAAAGACGTTTTTCAGATTGCATGCCGTCTTGTCGAATACGGGGTGTATCCTGATTTTGTGTACGGCATGGTATACAACAGAAAAAGCATGAAACATTTCTACCTCCTCGCTGAGGCTTTCAAACTGATAAAAACCGATGATTCGGGGAAAGTGGTCTATATTGTACTGCCCGAGGCCGTTTACAGGAAAACAGGAGCCGGTGAGGAGGACAATGAGGGCCTTCTGGAGGCTGTCAGAGGGCTGAGGGACGTTGAACTCATTATCCTCCTCAGGCAGATCGATGGGCATAAGGTGAAGGGAAGCCTGAGGTCGGTTAATAGAATAAACTGTTATTGGCTGGCAAAAAAGTTTGGCGGAGGGGGGCATTTCAGGGCAAGCGGTTTTGTTATCGACGGCGACGTGAGCAAAATAGGACAGGCCACCGTAAACAGCATTCTGTATGAGGTGAAGGAGCAGGGTTGGATTTAGACGGTGTTATTTTCATCGATAAAGAGGTGGGATACACATCCTTTAAGACGGTTGAGAGGGTGCGGAGGAAAATACATGCCCGAAAAGCCGGACATTCGGGTACTCTTGATAGGGCTGCAAGCGGCCTGCTCATTGTTTGCATCAACAGGGGAACCGCCGTTCAAGAGCTTCTCACTGCTGAGTCGAAGGAGTACAGGGCAGAGATAGCCTTTGGGGTGGAGACAGATACCCTTGATCGCTATGGTTGGGTGGTTAAGACCGGTACGGTCCAGAGTTACACCGAAAGGCAGATTGAAGATGTGCTTCAGCATTTCAAGGGGAAAAGGCTGCAGATCCCGCCTGCTTTTTCAGCCATCCACCAGAATGGGAAAAGGATGTACAGAAGAGCGCTTGAGGGCGAAAGTGTTTCAATTGCACCAAGGGAAATTGAGATAAAAGCCATTACCCTGTTAAAGAATGAGAGGGGCAGTATAACCATAGAGGTGTGTGCTTCTAAGGGAACCTACATCAGGTCTCTTGCAAGGGACATTGCGTCAAAGCTCGGCACCTGCGGTCATCTTTCGGCGCTGAGGAGAACGAGAATCGGCCCTTTCAGCGTGGATCGTGCGCTGAGGCTCGATGAAATCACCGCCAGTACGCCTGTGATTCCACTGAACGAGGCGCTTCAGCACCTGCAGTGCATTGAGGTAGACGAAAAATCTGCTCCCCTGGTTCTCAACGGCATGCCGATGCTGAGGGTCATGGGGAATGCAATTGACCGTGTGAGAAGATCGCTCGATATAGAACAAGGGGAAGATGTTGAACCTTACGGCAATCGCTGCATACGCGTTACATGTGAGGGGAAGCTTCTTGCTATAGTTCGGGGAGATGAGAGCTTCAGCTACGTGAAAGTGTTGAGGGATCCGAATAGGAAAATTTGCTCCGAATAAGGCTCCCGGAGAGACTGACTGCATGAGAGGTATATTACGTGCGCATCCTAGAGGGAATAAAAAATATTGAAAATTTCAGTGGAAGAACAGGGCTCACTATCGGAAATTTCGAAGGCTTCCACCGTGGTCATCAGAGTATTATCAATACCCTTATCGAGGAGTCGGGTAAAAGAGGGCTGTATACAGCAGTCCTGACCTTTAAGGAGCATCCCCTGAAAGTCCTTCAGAATCGAGAACCGGAGAAACTGGCCGTACTGTCAGATAAAATTTTCCAGTTCAGGGACAGGGGGATTGATCTTCTTATCTTTGTTGATTTCTCACCTGAGTTTGCAAATACCAGGCCCCTTCAATTTTTGCGCACGTTGTGCAATGCCCTTGCCCCGAAGCTCATCTGTCTTGGCAGGGAGTTCAGGTTCGGCAGGGGGAATACAGGCAGCATAGAGCTAATGGAGAGTGTATCGGGGAAACTCGGCTATGAATTGATTACTGTTGATGATATTCTCGATGATTTTCTCAATGAAGGTATTCCCATCTCAAGCACGAGGATCAGGGATGCAATTAAGAGTGGTGATATTGAACGGGCATGCAGAATGCTCGGGAGAAACTATTATGTCTATGTAACAGCCGACAGTGAGAACCCCTATTTTATAAAGCCCTTCATGGAAAATCTGGCCCTCCCCGGGAGGGGGTACTTCAGGGGGGAACTTGTTCAAATTGGAACAGGGAAAAGGGAGCAATCGCTTTTATCTATCTCAGAAAGGGGTCTAGAACTGGATGGAGATTATCGACTACCCCAGGGAACACTATATCAATTCTATTTTTACGAACGGGTAGAGGACCGGGGAGCAGCCTTGAGGAAAAATGATTTTGTGATTCATGGCAAATAATGTATATTAAGTGGAATAGAAGGAGTATTTCATGTCCATAACAAAAGAAAAAAAACAGGAGCTCATCGGGAATTTCAAGAAGCATGAAACCGACACGGGTTCACCCGAGGTGCAGATTGCGCTTCTCACCGAGAGAATTACCAACCTCACCGAACACTTTAAAACCTACAAGAAGGACCACCATTCAAGAAGGGGGCTCCTGAAACTTGTCGGGCAGAGGAGACGCCTGCTCGACTATCTGAAAAACAAGGATATCGAGAGGTACAGGGACATTATCAGTAAATTAGGTATAAGGAAGTAGGTACATTGCGATATGGAAGAAAAGAGTGAACTAAGTATCGGAGAAGGAACAATGATATTTGAAACAGGGAAGATCGCAAGACAGGCCAACGGGAGCACGCTGGTGAAGTATGAGGGTACAGAAGTACTTGCCACTGCCTGTACGTCAAAGACCGAGGCGAAAGGAATGGATTACCTGCCACTCACGGTCGAGTACAGGGAGAAGTTTTACGCGGCGGGCAAGATACCAGGTGGCTTTTTCAAGAGGGAGGGGAGACCCAGTGATAAGGAGATTCTCGTCTCCCGCCTTATCGATCGTCCAATTCGTCCCCTTTTTCCCAGAAGCTTCAGGCGTGAGATCCAGGTGCTGGTAACAACGATGTCGACCGACCAGATCAATCCTCCCGACATCCTGGCAATGAATGGAGCATCACTGGCAGTTGGGCTTTCTGACATTCCTCTTCTAAAGCTCATTGGCGCAGTCCGCATCGGGCTTATAGGGAACAACTACATCATCAATCCAACCTACAATCAGATTGAGGAAGGGAAGCTCGACCTGGTCGTTGCCGGTACAGAAGATGCCATTGTCATGGTTGAGGGGAGCGCTTGCGAAGTCACGGAGGATGAGATTCTCGAAGGAATAAGCTTTGCAGAGTCATATATCAGGGAAATAATCGCAGTGCAGAAAGGTTTGATCTCCAGGTCGGGGAAGAAGAAGATCGAAGTTCACGAGGAGACGATCCCGGATGATTTTGCACGAACTGTGAGGGAGCTGGCCTACCCGCTCTTCGAGAAGTCATGCTTCGTACCTGGAAAGCTTGCCAGACAGGCCGCAATTGAGGAAGCCTGTGAGCAGACAATTGCAAAGGTCAGGGAGCAGTTCGGGGAAGAAGCATCGGCAGGGATTGGTGGTATACTGGAAGATGTTGAAAAGGAGATTGTCCGTAGCTCGATTCTCCAGAAGGGTCTGCGGACCGATGGCAGGGGTTTGAAGGATATCAGACCGATAAGCATTGAATTGAATCTTTTTCCGCGCACCCATGGTTCTGCCATGTTCACGAGGGGAGAAACGCAGAGCATTGCGGTCACAAGCCTTGGCACCGTTACAGATGAGCAGCGCTATGATGATATCGAGGGAGAAGGAACAAAGGCATTCATGCTGCACTACAATTTTCCACCGTTTTCTGTCGGTGAGGTCAGCAACAGGTTTGGCCCCGGGAGGCGTGAGATAGGGCATGGGTATCTTGCTGAGCGGTCCATAAGGCCTGTCATGCCGAAGAAAGAAGAATTCCCCTATACGGTGAGGGTAGTGTCCGAGATAACAGAGTCGAATGGTTCCTCCTCAATGGCATCAGTATGCGCAGGTACTCTGTCGTTGCTCAGCGCCGGCGTGCCCATAAAGGATTCGGTTGCCGGCGTTGCTATGGGCCTCGTATATCAAAATGATAGATACGCAATCCTTACCGATATACTGGGCTCGGAGGATTATCTGGGGGATATGGATTTCAAGGTCGCCGGAACCAGGAATGGGATCACGGGCTTCCAGATGGATGTGAAGATGAGCGGAATCTCGAAACAGTTGCTGAGAGAGGCCCTCGAGCAGGCAAGAGAAGGCCGCCTGCAGATCCTCGATAGGATGGCACAGGTGATTGAAAAACCTGTTGAAAGCGTCTCTCGCTACGCTCCGAAAATTTTAACCCTCAAGGTACCGAAGGAGAAGATTGGGACTATCATAGGACCTGCAGGGAAAATGATACGCTCCATCATTGAGGAAACGGGCGCCAACATCTGGGTGGAGGATGATGGGACGGTTACCATTTCTGTCGTGGGCGATGGAGATGCCCAGAAGGCCTACGATAAGATAAAGCTGTTGAGTGAGGACATTGAGGTTGGAAAGGCGTACGAAGGTGAGGTCAAGCGCATAATGGATTTTGGCGCTTTCATCGAGGTTCTACCCGGAAAAGAGGGTCTCTGCCATATTTCGCAGCTAGAGCACAGTCGGGTGAACAAGGTCTCGGATGTGCTGAAAGTGGGAGACAGGGTGAAGGTCAAAGTAACCGAAATAGATGCGCTTGGGAGAATTAACCTCAGCAGGAAGGCTCTGCTCCCCACGGTGCATTGATGTAATTAGCCATTCACCTCTCACCTACTTCTCCCCTCGAGGGAAAAGGATTGTTCAATACTTTGTATGGAGCAAAAGCAACAATCAATTTCCATTTTTATAATATAATGAAAGATCTTTGCTGTACACTACCCTGCCGCATACCACAGTTGCACGGATAGAGAAATCCTCATCGAACACCACAAGATCGCCATCCTTCCCTGCTGAAATTGAACCTTTTCTCTTTTCAAGGCCCAGAAGGCGGGCAGGGTTCTCAGAAGCAATCTTCACCATGGATGCTGCAGGAAGGCCGGTATATTTCTTTATTCTTCTAAGAAGCTCATTCATCCCGAGGGCAGTCCCGATAAGTGTGCCGTCCCTGTAACGCGCTGTTCCGCCCTTTGATTCATACTCAATCCCGTTGTAGGTGTAAGTGCCATCCTCAAGACCCATTGCCTGCATGCCGTCAGTGATGGGAATACAGCGCTCTTCCCCGAACAGGTTAAGGATGAGCTTCACAACGCGAGGGTGAAGATGAACGCCATCTCCTATGATCTGGATGCTGACATGTTCCTCTTCGAATATTGCAAGCAGCGGCCCTGGGGCCCGGTGGTGTAAAGAGGGCATGGCATTGAAGAGGTGGGTCACGTGGGAAATTCCTGCATCGATGCCTGCAAGCGTTTCTTCATAAGTGGCATTCGAGTGACCGAATGAAGGAATAATTCCCCTATCTCTAAGATAGCTGATGATATCGAGGTTACCCCTGAGCTCTGGAGCAATGGTCATAATCTTAAGGGAAGAACCTGTAAGGC
>CAZPCG010000074.1:0-7863 GCA_964584875.1 uncultured Spirochaetota bacterium | reverse complement strand
AACGAAGAAAGCTTCAAACAGAAGATAGACAGGATCATCCAGGATATTATTGAGAATCGCTGATAGGATCCATGGTTTTTTGAAGCTAAAGGTGATTGTTTAGTGCATAAATTGTGCACTACCCTTAAAGACCTGTGCATAAAATTAGTTTAAGGTAATTCTTAAGTTGATAACTTTAAATTTATCAACAAAGAAAAAAAGGTTAACCATAAATCACTAAATCACTTACATCCATAATCAACAGAATGAACACTCCTACTACTACTACTAGTAAATTTATATTAAATTAGTAGTAAAAGAGGAAAACTCTATGAACGTTATAGTGCATAAGAAGAAGTTTCTTAGATACCTGACCTATGCCGAGGCAATTGCCAGCTCTAAATCAACCATACCTGTACTTTCAAATATTCTACTGGACGTCTATGATGATAAAATTTCACTCGTCTCATCGAATCTGGAAACAGGGATAAAGATCAGCGATTCAGTCAAAGCCTCAGAAGGAGGTGCTCTTGCAGTAAACGGGCGGAAGCTCTTGGGAATAGTGAGAGAGCTTCCAGACGATGATGTAGAGCTAGTAACAGATGAGCATAAAAGGCTTACGATAAAGAGTATGAGTGACAGGATCAATGCGCAGTTTACGATTGCGGGAGTTGGCAAAGAGGAGTTCCCCGAGGTGAAGACTGAACCCGAGGGTAACTATGTGGACCTCGACGCAGAGCAATTCAAACAGATGATAGGGAAGGTGATCTTTGCGATCTCCAGTGATGAGAACAAATACGCCCTGACCGGGATATTCTTCGAAAAAGTTAATGGCAATATAAACCTGGTTGCAACAGATGGGAAGAGACTTGCACTTATTTCAAGGAGTGCTGCAGATCTCAATCTCTCGGATCCTGACTTCCAGATCCCCCATGATGGGGTAATCGTTCCGAGAATCGGTTTAAGTGAACTTTTGAAGTACTCCTTTGAAAAAAACGAGCTATCGCTTGGGTTCAGCAGGAATCAGATCTTTTTCCTGTACGATGACGTGAGGCTAACCTCAAATCTTATTGAGGGAAAATACCCGGAGTATAAAAAGATTATTCCTGTCGACAGAGAACGATACTTCGTTGCTGACAAGACCCTGATTCTGAATGCTATAAAAAGGGTCTCGGTGCTCGTCGATGAGAGCTTAAACCAGATCAAGCTCCACGTTGTCAGGGACAGCCTCATTCTCTCCTCGCAGAACCCCGCCCTCGGAGGCGCTGTTGAGGAAATTCCAATCCAGTACGGCGGTGAAGAGATCGACATTGCGCTTAACTACGTCTACCTGATGGATTGTCTTAAGGAAATAGAATCGGATAGCATAAGGATCGATTTCGAGAATTCGGAAAGGGTCATATCGGTGAAGGGGGAGAACGAAACGGGCTACATAAACCTGATCATGCCGATGAAGCTCAACGTGTGATAGCTCTTGCAAGCTTCTCTGTGGTACCCTGTCAATTCATTCCCTGGAGTGCCTGACTTTTAAAGGGAAAAAGATTACCTCAAATACTCGCCTCAATTGAAAAAAAAGGATATATTGTATCAAACGATGTACCTTACTGAAAGGACATTCATTATTGTACCTGGCATCACTGTATTTGAAAGACTTCAGGAATTACAGTGAGGATCTGGTTCAATTTTCAGAGGGAAAAAACCTCGTACTGGGAAAAAATGGACAGGGAAAAACGAATCTCCTTGAAGCAATTTACATGCTCTCAACATCAAAGTCTTTCAGGCATCTCTCTGACCAGAAGATCAAGCGTTGGGGAACTGGGGGGTATGTAATTCGAGGAGAATTTAGAACGGAGAAGGGCAACTACGAGCTTATCCTCGAATACACGGGGGAAAAGAAACAGTTTTACGTGGAGAGGGTACCCGAGCAGAAGCTTGCGAACATCATTGGATACGTGTACTGTGTACTCTTCTCGTTTGATGATATCTCGGTTATCACGGGCCCTCCGGTTTTCCGGAGACAGTATCTTGATCTCATCCTTTCAACAGTAGACCCGCTCTATTTCAGCAATCTCAGGATATACCTGCAATTGCTGAAGCATAAGAACAGGTACCTGAAGGACGCCATCGGGATCGATGAAAACCTCATTGAGACACTCGATGAACAGATGGTTCACTCAGGTGCCTACATTGTGCAGAAGAGGAGCTCTTTCATCCGGTTCCTTGACAGATTCATCAATGAAGTCTCAGGAAGGATCGATCAGTTCAGCCTTCCACTGCGGCTTGTGTACAGGTCCAATGTCCTGCGCGATGAAAACCCCGATTCACCTTCCGGGGTACAGGCCCTGTACAGGGAGGAGCTTCGGAGAAGGAGAACCACCGAGATCAAACTTGTCCAGGCCCTGGTTGGGCCCCACCGGGATGAGCTTGCATTCTATGATAAAAGCTCTGAGATCCGATACTTCGGCTCTATCGGCGAGGCACGGCTTACCTGCATCCTCCTCAGACTGGCACAGGCATCCTTCTACATTCAGTACACAGGCTGCCTCCCCATCCTTCTCATCGATGACATTCTGCTGGAGCTTGACAGTAGCAACAGGGAAAAGGCACTTGAACTCTTTGATGGCGAAAACCAGATGATCATCACAACTACTGAGAGAATGCGGTTACCTGAAATTTTTTCATGCAATCGCGTGTTCTATATAACAGAGAAAGGCAGGATAGAATGGAGAGAGAAAGAAACACCCTGCCAATAAGAGACGTTCTCGAACGCTACCTCTTAAAGCATAAGCACTTGCAGTATGAGGTGAAGACCCGCCAGGCATTGAAGCTCTGGGGTGAAATTGTTGATGACTATGTCCGTCGTAACACCGAGGCTGTAATCGTAAAGAAACGCACTCTCTTCGTTCACACAACATCTGCCGTTCTTGCAAACGAGCTCCAGATGAGAGAAAGGGAGTTGTTGAAAAAGCTCAACACGAGCTTGGAGGTTTCGCTCATTGACAGGATCGTTTTTAAATCTGGCTTCTTCCTGAAGGGGGATAAAAAAGAGGAAGCCACAGGGCAGGGTGAGGCTCGTTTACCGGTAAAGGTTCTCAAAAGCATTGATAATACGGTAAAGAATGTAAATGATGATGATCTGCGAAAGGTCCTGAAGGATTTTCTCACCTCGGTCGCCCTGAAGAACGAGAATAGATGAGCAAATGACCACAGGATATTGAATAATTTCCTTATTTTTGAAATTATTTCGCTTTATAACAAAAATTTAGTATATTAAGTTATTGAAAAATAATGAGTTATCTTTTTGAGAAGACTTTCTATATCCAGTTCTATATCTAGTTCTAGGGGACTTTCTATGGATAGCTACACCGCCGAGAGCATTCAGGTTCTCGATGGAATTGAGCATGTTCGAAAACGACCGAGCATGTACATAGGTTCCACAGGGTCTGAAGGGCTCCATCATCTGGTATACGAGGTGATCGATAACGCAATAGACGAGGCGCTTGTCGGCTACTGCAGGAACATCTCCTGTACTATACATGCTGGAAACTCAGTTGAGGTAACGGATGACGGCAGGGGCATACCGGTTGACATTCATCCCGTTGAGAAAGTTTCGGCCCTTGAGATCGTTATGACAAAATTGAATGCCGGTGGGAAGTTCGACCATAAGTCTTACAGGATTTCAGGGGGATTGCATGGGGTGGGCGTTTCGGTCGTCAACGCCCTTTCAGAGTGGCTTGAGGTGAGGGTTTGCAGGGATGGGCGGGTATATTCGCAGACATACCGCAGGGGCGTTCCGGAGAGCGAGGTGATACAGGGAGGGCAGTGTTCGCAGCCTGGAACGAAGGTAATTTTCAAACCTGACAGCAAGATATTCAATAGCATTCAGTTTAACTTCGACATTCTTTCAAGGCGCCTGCGGGAACTGGCATTTCTCAATAAGGGTATCAACATTTCTTTAAAAGATGTCAGGAAGAAGCAGGATGTGAAAGAGCACCGATTTAGCTTCGATGGCGGGATCATATCTTTTGTAGAATACATCAATCAGGCCAAAACAGCGCTCCATAAAAAGCCTATCTATTTTGATGAGCAGCGAGACGACATGGAGGTTGAGGTTGCTATTCAGTACAACGACGGTTATACGGAGAACATCTTTACCTTTGTCAACACCATAAATACCGTTGAGGGTGGAACCCACCTTATAGGATTCAAGTCCGGTCTGACCAGAACCATCAACGATATCATCAGAAGGAGCAGCAATATCAAGAACAAGATCATGCTCCTCGGGGACGATGTCAGGGAGGGGCTTACGGCGGTTGTCAGTGTGAAGCTGTCCAACCCCCAGTTTGAGGGCCAGACTAAGGCGAAGCTTGGAAACAGCGAGATAAAAGGCATTGTAGAATCTACGGTGTATGAGCACGTATACGATTACTTTGAGCGGAATCCCGCCGATGCCCGGAAGATCATAGATAAGTGCATGCAATCGGCGAAGGCGAGGGAGGCAGCAAGGAAGGCCCGTGAGCTCACACGCCGTAAAAATGCCCTTGAGACAGATACGCTCCCGGGCAAACTTGCTGATTGCTCCATCCAGGACCCGAAGATGTGTGAGCTGTACATAGTCGAGGGGGACAGTGCCGGCGGCAGCGCCAAGCAGGGGAGGGACAGGGCATTTCAGGCAATTTTACCCCTGTGGGGAAAAATGCTCAACGTTGAAAAAACCCGTCTCGACAAGGTGCTTGGCAATGACAAACTGCAACCCATCATTGCATCCCTCGGTACAGGTATCGGGGACGGCTTTGACGTCGCTAAGCTCAGGTATGGAAAAGTCATCATCATGGCCGATGCGGATGTCGACGGCTCACACATCAGAACCCTTCTTCTGACCTTTTTTTTCAGATACATGAGAGAGCTGATCGAAAAGGGGCACGTGTACATTGCATGCTCCCCGCTCTACAAGATCAGCAGAAAGAATGAAGTACGCTATGCTTATACGGAAGAAGAGAAGGAGAAGATTCTGAAGGAGATCGGGGGACAGGGAGTGACGGTGCAGAGGTACAAGGGGCTTGGCGAGATGAACCCTCCCCAGCTATGGGAAACTACAATGAACCCGGAGAAGCGAACCCTTCTGCAGATAACCTCCGAAGATGCTGTTGAGGCGGAAAAGATCTTTTCCATCCTGATGGGTGATGAGGTACTTCCCCGAAGAGAGTTCATAGAGAAGAACGCGTGCTTTGTGAAAAACATCGATGTGTAGTGAGTCACATCCGCTGATTTTTTCAATCCAAAATCTGAGATATACCTGAATGCCAGGAGAGCGTGGAGGGGTTTGCAGTGGAGCAGCAAGAGAAAATAATCGAGACCTTCATTGAAGACGAAATGAAAGAGTCCTACCTCACCTATGCAATGAGCGTCATTGTGAGCAGGGCTCTTCCCGATGTACGTGATGGATTGAAACCGGTCCATCGCCGGATTCTCTACGACATGAATGAGCTCGGTCTGACCGCTGATAAGCCTTTGAAGAAGAGTGCCCGTGTCGTTGGAGATGTTCTCGGCAAGTACCACCCACACGGGGACCAATCAGTATACAGCGCCCTCGTGCGCATGGCGCAGGATTTCTCCATGCGTTACATGCTAATAGAAGGGCAGGGGAACTTTGGATCAATCGATGGTGACAATCCTGCGGCGATGCGCTACACGGAGGTGAGGTTGAACGACATGGCGATGGCCATGCTCGCCGACATAGAAAAGAACACAGTCGATTTTATTCCCAATTTCGATGATTCTCTTGAAGAGCCCTCGGTTCTTCCATCTGCCTTCCCTAATCTCATCGTAAACGGCTCAAGCGGAATAGCCGTTGGGATGGCCACCAACATACCTCCGCACAATCTCATTGAGGCAGTCAATGCAGTCATAGCCGTGATAGAGGACCCTGATATAACGATCGAGGAGATCATCAAGACACTCCCCGGGCCCGACTTTCCAACAGGCGGGGTAATCATCGGAAAGAGCGGCATTGCGCAGGCATATAAAACTGGGAACGGGCAGATCAAGGTGAGAGCCCGGGTAAGCATAGAGACCATGAAGGGCGGAAAGGAGGCTCTGGTCATCAATGAAATCCCCTATCAAATCAACAAGTCACGACTGATTCAGGACATAGCTGCCCATGTAAAGGATAAAAAGATCGATGGAATTACCGATTTGAGGGATGAGTCCGACAGGGATGGCATTCGAATAATGCTCGAGCTGAAAAGGGGCACAAGCCCACATGTGATAATGAATCAGCTCTTTGCGATCACCGCGCTGCAGGTTACCTACGGTATGAACCTCCTTGCCCTCGACAATCTCAAACCATGCGTGATGAACATAAAGCAGCTCATAGAAAGGTACATCAAGCACAGGGAGGAGGTTGTCACGCGGAGGACGAAGTTTGATCTGGAAAAGGCGGAGCAGAGGGCTCATATTCTGGAGGGATTCCTTCGCGCTCTGGATGCCATCGACGAAATTATTGCAATAATTCGCTCCTCGAAAACCCCGAAGGAGGCCTCGGATCGCCTGATCGAACGATTTTCCTTCTCAAGGGTACAGGCCGATGCCATTCTGGACATGCGGTTGGCGAGGTTGACGGGTCTGGAGAGAGAGAAGATTCAACGAGAGTACGGAGAGCTGAAGAAGTTGATTGCAGAGCTGAGGGAGCTTCTGAAGGGCAGGCCCAACATATTGAAGCAGATAGTGAAAGAGCTCAGAGACATGGCGAAGAAGTACGGTGATGGTAGAAGAACGGAGATAATCGATGAGGAGGAGGAGATCGACATCAAGGATTTGATAATCGAGGAGGATGTTGTTGTCACCATATCGCACAACGGATTCATCAAGAGGACTCCTATTACCGCCTTCAGGCATCAGGGCCGCGGCGGTACGGGAATCAACTCATCAGCCCTCGCTGACGATGACTTCATCGAGCACATGTTTGTTGCCTCCACCCACGATACCATGCTGTTCATCAACGATAGGGGCATCGCCTATACACAACAGGTTCATGAAATCATAAATGTGAGCAAGAACGCGAAGGGGCAGAGCATAAAGCTCCTCCTGAGCCTTGAGGGTGATGAATCGGTTGCTGCCTGCGCCGCGCTGTCAGAGGCAGGAGGAGAGGCATTCATCCTCTTCGTAACCAGGAAGGGATTTGTAAAAAAGGTGAGCCTGGAGGAGTTTCAGAACATAAGACACTCCGGTATTATAGCGATAAAACTGGATGAGGATGACAGTATCATCGATGCAATTGTGACCGATGGGAAGAGTGAGCTTCTGATTGCAACCGCTATGGGTTACGCCCTCCGAATAAGGGAGAGCACCATAAGGCCAATGGGAAGAAGTGCAAGAGGTGTTTGCGGGATACGGTTGAAGGAAGGCGACTATGTTTGTGCCGTGATAAGGGTCATACTGAAGGAAGAGCTTCTGGTGGTTACCGAGATTGGATACGGGAAGAGGGTTTCGATCGATAATTTCACAGTACATGGACGAGGTACCCGGGGACAGATATATTTGAAGCTGAACAACAAAACCGGCAAGGCGGTTGGGGTACTTCCAGTTACGAAGGATGATGAAGTTGTTATTATGACGAGCAGGGGGATGATCATAAAGCTGAAAGCAAAGACGGTATCGGTGATGGGAAAGAGTGCTGCGGGGATGAAGCTGGTGAGTGTAAAAGAGCCTGACACCGTTGCAGCCATAGCCAGGGTTGTGCAGGATTAGAAGTGCATCAGAATCTTTAATGCAGGGATTTTGCGTTGACAATAAATACGAGGCGGTCTATCTTTTTTTTATTGAGTGGTAGAGGGTGACAGGAAAACTTACAATTCTACCTTTCCTTGAGGGAGGGGATAGGGG
>CAZPCG010000073.1:6393-7959 GCA_964584875.1 uncultured Spirochaetota bacterium | reverse complement strand
TTGCGCCCCCGGATGTGAGCTTGATATCACCCTTTGCGGCCCCGATTTCGATGCCCAGAGCCCTGATTCCCCTTTTGAACACCGTAACTCCTTCCTCCACGAGCTCTTCGGGAAGGTTTGTGGGCATGATGTGCCCTGTTTCCACAAAGTACGGAGGGAATTCTATGATCCTGTCTGCAATGCCCGTGATGTATATATCTCCATCCCAGATGAGGGCATCGATGCTCAGCTCGGGCCCATCCATGAACCCTTCGGCTATAATCTCGCCCCTTGGGGAGGCGTTCTTTGCCCTCTCGTAAGCAAAACGTATGACCTCGGGTTTGCCCACCTTCATCACACCGCGGGCGCCCATGTTGTCGACAGGCTTGATGACGAAGGGGTATCCGAGCTTGCGTGAGGCATCCACCACATCGTCGTAGCTCCAGCAGGCGAAGAAATCAGGCTCGGGGATGTCCTGCTCCTTCAGCCGGGCCCTCATCTTCACCTTGTGGGTGGTCGCCTCGGCAACATCGATCCTGTTGCCGGGCAGGTCGAGGGCATGCTGGACACAAGCAACGGTAAGTGATGCGTCCGTTCCTACCGTGATTACCCCGTCTATTCTCCTGCTCTTTGCAAACTCCTTTGCCACCCGCACCGTGCCGTCTACATCCCTGGTGCTCATGACTATCGGGAAATCTGCAAGCCTCATCCCGTAGGCCTCCGGGTTGTAGTCTGTGACGAGCGTTAAAAGGCCCATTTCCCGTGCTATTCTAATAGCTGGAACCTGGAGGATTCCGGCTCCTATGATCATCAATATTTTTTGCATCCCTTCACCCCTGCTTTAAAAAGGTATTTTACATCGGGGCATGCAGCATCTTTTGCTATTTATGCTGATTTTTTCTTTCTGCTAGAAGTATCGAATGGTTATGAAAATCACCTTAGCTGTTCTTGATGTCCTGGATCATGGTAATATACGGATAGGAAAAAAGCGCAGCCCATCCCCGGTGCCCGAATACTTGAGGGAGTTCTAATAAAAATGGTGTAAAAATTATATTCATCTTCTTCATCGGGCGGATTCAGGGGTGTGTTCAGTGGTGATAAGCGGGTTAGGGGTTCTGAAGGCTGTTGCTTTCAGCAGTGCAGCGAGCTTTCCCGAGCTGTCTTTTACTTCGATGAGGTAGGTTGCAGTACTCCTCCCACGGTGCTTTTCGACGCAGCAGGCTGTGATTGTTTCCCCTACCGGTACGGCTCTGAGGAAGCTTATGCTCATGTCGATGGCAAGCGCAAGGGTCCCGTGGCTGTTTGAGGCCAGGGCGAAGGCAACATCTGCAAGGGAGAACAGCGCGCCGCCGTGGCAGACATCCGCGGCATTTGCATGCTCTCTTTTGACTGTCATCCTGACAGTTGCGCTGCCTGCGCTGAAATCAACTATTTCCATATTGAAAAGTGATATGAGAGCGTCACCTCTCTGAATAAAAGCTCTGATTTCATCGATGTTTTTGATTTCCATTGCTTACCCGTTTCTTATTTGTGTCTGTTAAATATAATTTTTATCCTCATTTTTTGGAACTGTTTATTTTATTTGTG
>CAZPCG010000073.1:2121-6383 GCA_964584875.1 uncultured Spirochaetota bacterium | reverse complement strand
GAGGGTTAAAGTGCTTGATTGTTTTTTTAAAATTCAATAGATTAAAGCCACAATTTTTTGAAAGACATCTTATAAAAGGTATAATTCATGAAGCTCTCGTACAGATGGCTCAACGAGTTTGTCAGGATAGATGACATAGAGCCTTCGGAGGTCGCCCTGAAGCTGACCATGTGCACATCCGAGATCGAGGGAATCGAGGAGGTTGGGGATGACCTTTTTGATGTAGTGGTGGGAAGAATCATAGAGGTGAAGCCCCATCCCGATGCCGATCACCTGTATCTCACAAGAATCGATGTTGGAAGCGATGTTCTCGGTATCATCAGCGGCGCACCCAATACGCAAAAGGATACCTGTGTTCCTGTTGCTCTTGTCGGCGCAAGGCTGCCGGGCGGCCTCGTGGTGAAGAAGGCAAAGCTGAGGGGTGTGGAGTCCTTCGGCGTTGTCTGCTCTGAGAAAGAGCTTGGAGTCAGTGACGACCATTCCGGGCTCTGGATACTGAATGATGAAGGTGTGGACACCTCAAAGCTTGAGCCTGGAACCAGGATCAGCACATTGTTTCCGACGAAGGACTGGATCATAGACATAGACAACAAGAGCATCACCCATCGGCCCGACCTGTGGGGGCATTACGGGTATGCGCGGGAACTGGCGGCGATATTCGGGAGGGAGCTGCGCCCGCTCTATTCAAAAAGTGAGATGGATGACGTGCTTGAGGCAGATGGCGAAAGAGCAATTGAGGTTGAAATCAGGGACCCTTCCCTCTGCCGGAGGTACACCGCGATAGCGCTGGGCGGTATCAAGGTCAAAAAGTCTCCCTACATTCTGAGGAGACGGCTGTACACCCTGGGGATCAGGCCTATCAACAACATCGTCGATATAACAAACTATGTGATGCTTGAGACAAGCCAGCCGCTCCACGCCTTCGATGCAACGAAGATCGCCGGGCGCAAAATAGTTGTGCGACGGGCCCATCAGGACGAGGACATCTTCACCCTCGATGGCGCCTTAAGGCAGCTTGTCCCCGAAACGCTCCTCATTGCAGACCCTGAGAAGGGTGTGGCGATAGCCGGTGTCATGGGTGGATTGCACTCAGAAATCGGTGAAAAGACCGGGGAAATCATAATAGAGTCTGCAAACTTTCATCCAACCAGCATCCGGAAGACCGCAGCCCTGCTCGGATTGAGGACTGAAGCATCGAACAGGTTCGAGAAAAGCCTGGACCCTGAACTTACGGTTTACGGGATTACAGGCTCAGTCTCACTGGTATTGAAAACCATTTCCGGTTCCCGCATCATCTCACCGCTTGCAGATGCCTATCCTGGAAGAAGGGGTGAAAAGACCATTGCCCTGCGATGCGGCTGGGTGGGGAAGATGCTTGGTGCTCCGGTTGGAAAGGATAAGATTGTAAGCATCCTGCGTTCGCTCCATTTCGGTGTGGAGGAGGAGGGGGATGATGTGCTGAGGGTGAAGGTTCCCTCTTTTCGAGCATCGAAGGATGTCTCCATACCCCAGGACCTGGTTGAAGAAGTGGGCCGTATGTACGGATACGACAGCATTGAACCGTTGCTTCCCGATATTGAAAACGCGCCGCCGCGCAGGGATAGGGCGCTCAACTTTGTGCGGGGAGTAAAGAGGATACTTGCAGGTGATCTCGGATTTACCGAGGTGTACACATATTCATTCCAGGATGATAGCGTACTGGATGCCTTCTACTATGCCGGTACACCCTTCATCGGGATAAAAAATCCTGTCAGCGCCGGGATGTCGAGGCTGAGACGAAGCCTCATTCCGGGCCTCTTCGGGATCATTGAGAAGAATGCGCCGGCCTTCGAGGAATTCTCCGTGTTTGAAGCAGGATCGGTTTACAATCCCTCTTCATCAGGAGCAGGAGAGAGGGTTGGGCTGCCCGAAGAGCGCTTTCGGATCTGTGCGCTCATGCTGAAAAAGGCGGGGGTTCGTCCTGCATTTTTCGAGATGAAGGGAAGGATTGAGGCTCTATTGCAAAAGCTTTACGTCGGAGAGGTGGAGCTTGCCTGCATCGAGAGGATTAGGGATTATTCAAGCAGGATGAACCTTGATGATATCGGCAACCAGATGAACTATCATCCAGGGCGCAGGGCGCTCTTCTGCTGTGAGGATACCTGCTTCGGCATTATCTCCGAGCTAAACCCCGGACTCCAGAAGCGCATTGGAGTGGATTTTCATACAAGCCGGGTTGCTGTATGCGAGCTTGATGTGCAGCTTCTGCAGAGGATCGCAGAGGAGCAGAAGCTGAAGAAGAAGTACAGGCCGCTGCCTCGCTTTCCGGAGGTGGTGCTTGCACATGCGGTTGTCGTCGATGAGCAGGTGCCTGTAAGGGAGGTGAGTGATTTCATAAGCTCCCATGGTTCCGAGCTCATTGAACGGGTAGAGCTATTCGATATGTACCGGGGTGCTCCCCTGCCTCCGGGGAAGAAGAACCTCGCCTTCAACATATACTACAGGCGGGATGACAGGACCCTCACCGAGAAGGAAGCAAATGAGGTCCATGAGGCAATTGCCCAAAGGATACGGAAGCAGGGGTGGGAGCTGAGACGCTGATGTTGAAGTATCTACGGAAAAATAGCATAATAGAATAAAAAGTGTCCGATAATCTTTAAAGAACGGTGAAGAACGAAGAATGAGGTACTGTTGATGGGTTTGCTTGAAAAGGCGCTTCAATTCAGGTATGCGCAAGATGAAAAAAAAAGGGCCTCAGGGTTTCTTGCACGGTCAATCCTGTACAGGAAGACCATGGAAGCCCCTGGATTGCTTGCGGAGGCAGAGAGAGTCCATGGGAAAGGGGAAACCGCACCTCTTGCCCTTCAACCGGAGGGGCTTCTGGCAAAGGCCTCAGGTTATGTGGTAGCAGCGGAGAAGCGGGAAGGCCTCCTTGAAAAGGCTGAAAGGTTTGGCCTGAGAGGCGTACCCAGGGGAGTGAGGATTGGGAAGGTTGGCCTTCTTCAGAGGGCCATGCTCTTAATTCAGGAGGCCCAGCGCCTTGAGGAGGCAAGAAGGCTCGAAGCCGGGGCAGAGGTCTTTGAAGAAGAGGTTTTAGCGCGGGAAGAACCCGGGAGAGTGATTGAGGAAGAACCGGAGGAAGCTCGCCCTGAAGTGGCAGTGGAGAGCACAGGGGAACTTATCGAGCGGTACCTTGCCGAAAAGAACTCCCTTGAAATCCTCAACATCATTACAGGAGTGGTCGGAACAGAAGGGTACAGGAGTCTCTTCATTGAGGCACTGAAAACGCTCGCTCACCTCGGCAGGGGCAAAAGGGTCATTCTCTTCACGGAGAGCAGGGGGAGGTACAGCGCAGAGTTCTTCATTCAGGATAGTGCCGGCAGGAGCCGAACCGTTACTGATGGAGCACATCAGGAACAGCAGGGCGTTAAGAGAAGGGGCAGGAGAAGAAAAGGGGGAAGCGCACCAAAGGTGAGCTTCAGGCAGTCCTCTAAGTTTATACGAGCACTTGCAGGGAGGGGCTTCGAGCTCATAGAGGAGCGGGACATCAGGGACATAATGGTAGAAAAACAGATTGCTGCGCTGAAAGAATATGAGCCCTGGATGATAATCCCCGTTGCACGGGGAGATTACATGCCGGGTTTTGCGCTTATCGGGAACCAGCCTGCAAAACCGAGGGTTCTCAAAGACAACCTCCTGCTTTTTGCCGGGCTCCTCTCTCTCTACCTCTGCACCTACGTGCTTGAGAGAAATTTCAGGGAGAAGATCGATACGCTGGTCAATGAAAGGGAGAAGCTCTCATCGCTCCTCGAGCTGTACACCTATCCGAAGGTTTTCGGGATCGATTACGGGCGCGTGCTCGAAGAGATCGGGGGCAGGTTTGATATAGAATCGGCAGTTCTTGCAACGGGTTGTGATGAGAAAGGCAGGACAACGGTACAGGCGGGAATTGGAATTTCAGAGGAGGGGTTAAAGCGCTACAGGGTGTCGAAAACCGACAGGGTGATGAGGTCGATTATTCAGGGGGCAGACCCCGCCATTCCAGAGGATGCAGAAAAGAGGCTTGGAAGGTTTCTCAGCGAGGACAGGGAGAGATTCAATACCTTCGTAGTTGTGCCCATTGTATTCCAGGGGCAGGCCCTCGGGACGATGTTCGTTCACAGGATGAAGGGGGTGACCAAAAAGCTCACCGCCAAAAAAAAGCATACCCTTACCCATATAGCGCAGAGTCTCGTTCCTTTTCTTCTCTATAAAAAAATGGTAGAGCTCGAGCCGCTTCGTGT
>CAZPCG010000073.1:0-2111 GCA_964584875.1 uncultured Spirochaetota bacterium | reverse complement strand
CAGGGCCAAAAGGGACCAGTCGACGCTGCATATCGTTGCTTTCACGGTGAGAAATTTCTCAAAGTACATACAATCAAAGGGCTTCAAACGCTACCGGCAATTACTGGACAGGCTTCAGAACCTCATCAGGCGGAAGGTTGGGGAAAGCGGTGTGGTGCATCTCGTTTCATTGAACAGGGTTGTTTTACTGCTTACTGAAAGGGATGCCGCAAGAGTTGGTGCTCTGGTGAAAGAGGTGAAATCTGCTGT
Source organism: uncultured Spirochaetota bacterium (assembly GCA_964584875.1). Classification (GTDB taxonomy): domain Bacteria; phylum Spirochaetota; class B62-G9; order B62-G9; family DRHN01; genus CAZPCG01. The sequence continues at coordinate 1,862 of CAZPCG010000073.1, read as the reverse complement.
TTCATCCCTTCTGGGCAAGGAGAAGGGCAAAATCCCCGTAACCTTTACGCCCCAGCGAACCGTATACCCCCTTGAGAGCAGGACAGTGCACGATATAATGAAACTCATCGGGTGAGTGCTGCCCCGGATGGATGGCTGTGCAGTCTATACCAGAGCCCTTCAGAAAGAACTTTACAAAAAACCTGACCCACCTCAAGTCCATAGAACCTTCACTCTATAAAAAAATAGCGGGGAGAAAAATCAAGCATCGCTTCGAGCCCACCATGGAAGGCTCCCTCACGCTGAACCTGAATGGCCTCTACGTTGAGTCCAGGTATCGGCCCAGGGAAAATGCCCCGCGCTTTCTTCCCCATGGGATTGATGAGAAAGCATACATTATCTTCCTTGGATCAGGGCTCGGGTACCACATAAATGCGGCGCTGAAGGATAAGGTGAAGAGAGGGGTGCTCATAGAGGAGAACCCTGAAATTTTCTGTGCCTCCCTCTTTGTTCTTGAGCCGGAGCTGTTGTGCCGTATCACTCTGATCGTCGCCAGCAGCGAAGAGTGTGTTAGAGAGAAGCTGAGCGCATTGACCTTCGGCGGCCCGACAGTCGTTCGGCATGCGGGAAGCGTCCAGTTCAACCTCCCCTACTATCGGGCTATCGAGGAGATGATAAAGAGCCTGGAGCAAACCCGGCGTGCCTCATACATCACAGGAAAAGCGAGCAGGAAGCTCTGGTTGAGAAATGTCCTCCTCAATCTATCGGCTATTCATGACCGCTGCTTTGGAACGAAGGCTCTCGAGGGTCAGTTCGGAGGCCCGGCTATTCTTGTTGCATCAGGCCCATTCCTTGAATCAATCATCCACCGTATGGTCGATTGGTGCAGGGCCATTCCAGTCATCGCACTGCTCCCTTCAGTACCCTATCTGTTCATGCATGGAATTGCACCCGATTTCATCCTCACCACCGATGCCAGCTTCTGGAACCGCTACAGGCTCGTGAAAGGCCTCTCACTGCCCCTTATTACAACTTTCTCCGTAGATCGCCTGATATTCAAAAATTGGGCGGGTGATGTGCATCTCTTTTCCCACGATCTTGCCGTGGAGAATCTGTTCAACGAGGTGAGGGCAAAGTGCTTTAGCCTTCCAATGCAGGGAACAGCGTCAATCGTGTCGATTCTTCTTGCCCGCAGGCTCGGATTTTCGCCGCTCTACCTTGCCGGTTTCGATTTCGCCTGCAATGGAATAAAGGATCATCACAGCGGTGCAGGGTTCGATGAGATTTTTCTTGCCTCATCCATGAGGCTCAGAAACTGGCACACTGCTGTTTTCAGGCGAATGAGGAATGAGCGTCTTATCGGCACCAGGGACCTTCATGGGAACTGCATCGTAACGACCTGCAAGCTCGATCTGTACAGAAATTGGCTGGAGAATGAGCTTCATCACACTGACCTTGCGCGATTGAACAACGGGGCTGTGATTGGGGGTCTACGACAGGCGTCCGCAGATGAGCTTGATAGGTATGATCGTGGGCTGAAACGGGGTTTTCTGAGGCGATTGAATCATGCGAAACGATTGAAGATAGAAAAGAAGGGGGTTGGGGATGATCTCAGGGCTCTTGCAAGTTATGCTGCACCCGGGGCCTGGGAACTCCCTGTAAGTATCTTTGAACTTTTTTACGGGCAGCCCGGGGAAGATGATAATAAGCCGGCCCGTGCAGAAGATATGAGGCATGCATTTCGTTATTTACAGCGGTGCGTCGACGGTGTTGAGCAGTGATGCACCAGCTACCGAGATTTTAAAAGTTTTACGAAGTGCATTGTTAATAAAAATTAGATTAGGTTCTGGCCAGATAGGTTCAGATAAGTACCAGAATTGGTT
>CAZPCG010000072.1:0-8020 GCA_964584875.1 uncultured Spirochaetota bacterium | reverse complement strand
ATTTTTAGGATGAAAGGCATTGTTTCCTCTCCTGTTTTATGTTCAGGTGCACCACAAAGATATCAGCACACGACATTGAGCACTTCACCCACAAAGATATCAGCACACGACATTGAGCACTTCACCCACAAATTACCATTCCCCCTTTACGTACGTCAAGGCAATTGGACAATAGAAAGGCCGTGAAGCACACGTTCTCAAGGCTCTGGAAGAAATTCCCCTTGACAAAGCCATTTTTATTTATAATTTTTTTACCTCAATGAAAAAGGCCTTAACAAGGAGCATACATGAACAAATCTCGACACCTCTTTACCTCGGAATCGGTTTCGGAAGGGCACCCCGATAAAATCGCCGACCAGATTTCCGATGCAATTCTTGATGCAGTGCTGGAGAAGGACCCCTTCGGGAGAGTCGCCTGTGAAACACTTGTCACAACCGGGCTGGCATTCATTGCTGGCGAAATGACAACGGAGGCCTACGTTGACATTCCAAGCATCGTACGTGGAACAATTAAATCGATCGGATACACGGAACCAGAGCTTGCCTTCGACTGGGAGACCTGCGCCGTGATAACAAGCATTCAGGAACAGTCGCCGGATATCGCCCAGGGCGTTCTTGGGACCGGACTGCACAAGGAGAAGGGCGCAGGGGATCAGGGTATGATGTTCGGCTATGCGGTAAAGCAGACAGAGGAGCTGATGCCCCTCACCATCATGCTCGCCCACAAGCTGCTCATGCGGCTTGCAGATCTGCGGAAATCGGGAAAGATTCCATACCTGAAGCCCGATGCCAAGTCGCAGGTCACCGTTGAGTATGACAAGGGGAAGCCCGTCCGTGTTGATACCATCGTTCTTTCAACCCAGCACTCTGCCGAGGTGACGTACGATGAGATACAGAACGACATGATCAATCAGGTTATTAAAAAGATCATCCCTCCACAGTACATCGATGAAAAGCGAATCACCTACCACATCAATCCCACGGGCAGGTTCGTGATTGGCGGTCCGCATGGAGACACAGGCCTTACGGGGCGCAAGATCATGGTCGATACCTACGGCGGTTTCGGGAGCCATGGCGGAGGGTGCTTCTCCGGCAAGGACCCCACCAAAGTGGACAGAAGCGGAGCTTACATGGCTCGCTACATTGCAAAGAACATAGTAGCAGCCGGGATTGCCGCTGAGTGCGAGATCCAGCTTGCATATGCGATCGGCGTCGCACACCCAATCTCCATCACCGTCGACACCCATGACACGGGTGCGGTCGATGACGAGGAGATTGTGCGGGCGGTGAAGAAGGTTTTTGACCTCACACCCCAGGGAATGATCGACACTCTCGACCTGCGAAGACCCATATACCGGAACACCGCAGCTTATGGACACTTCGGCAGGCATGATTTCCCCTGGGAGAAGACAGATAAAATCAAAGATATGGAGAACGCGATCAAGTAGCTCCAGATATAGTCCCGACAGGGAGCGTTTTACAGGCAGAAGGCTGCAACAGATGAAGGTCTGGGTGCTTTTCAAAAGCTCACTACTCCTCTCTTTCACCGTCTTCGCATGCACAACTCATCTGCTCATGGTTGCCGGGCTTGCACAGGAGGTCTCTGGGGAGGCTGCAATAACCCAACCAGTGGCCTACATAACGATGCTCAGGGCACGGTACAGAGAGGGGTTCGTTGCCATCAACTTCGAACCCGTGCCGGGAGAGGACATCAGGTATCGCGTCTATCGATCAAAAGAGGCGGTGAAATCTGAGGAGGACCTCGCAGACGCAGTAATCATTGCGGAAATAACCGCCGGCGAGCTTCCGGTCAGGGATATCCCGGATGCAGACGGCAGGTACTACTATACTGTGACCCAGGTCAGGGATGGGAAAGAGCAAGCGCAAATCATTCCCTATCAAACAACAACGGTGATTCCGGTCGATTTTTCCCCATTGCAAGATATAATAGATGGGTTCAGCATCACGCAGGGCGAAGGGATTGAAGCGGGGAAATGGATACTCATCATAAGCTTAAGGCCTGCCCTGGAGCAAAACACATACAACCTCTACAGTAGATCGGAAAAGCTGGAAGGGGTTGTTGAAGGCAACCCGTATTTGACAGTATCGGGGCGGACAGGTCAATTTTCCGTCGTTGTTAAGGAGGGTGAGCCTTACTACTTCATTATCACTGCAGTAAACCGTCTTGGAGTGGAAAATCCTGCAGTTATCCCTAACAGAAATGAGAATGAGCAGGCCTATATGCTGAAGCCGGCCGTGGCGGCGGTAAAAAAACCGGCACCAGTGGCAAAGAAACCCACCCCGGCACAGCTCATCGACCAGAATCTCAGGGTAAACTTCTACCACGGAAAGTACCGCAAGGCCATGAGCACTTTCAGGACACTTCTGAACAGGAAGGACCTTTCCGGAAATCAAAGGACAACCATACATTTCTACATGGGCCAGTGCCTCTTTTACCTGAACAGGCACACTGAAGCCCTCCGGTACTTCATCCTGGGCAAGGAGTCACGAAATTACATTGCAATGGCAGACGCCTGGATCGAGCGCTGCCTTGAGCATATTGAATGAAAGAATGACAGGCTGCGTAATTTTTATCAATTTAAAGTAGTATCAGGTGCGCATTTTATAGAAAAAACGTTTTTCTTACAAAAGAATGTCCGGACAGATAGTTGCGGGCTTTGTACCGGCCCGGCTCATATAAAGTTGTTCACATCCACATATCGATACAACACCATGCTCTTGTTAAGATATCCAAAGCGCTTCGACTTTAACTCGATATAGAGGTAAAAAAGCTTGTTCTCCTTATCGTATTTGATATCCCTTACCCTGATCATATCCCCCTCTGCAATACCTGCGCTGCTTGCAACTGATCCGTAAAGCGTTCGCGTGACGATGTAGGACTTTTTCCTCGAAGGTTCCATAAGTGAAAGGACGATGCCGAAGAGCGGTGTAATGGTGTTTTCATGGGCATCACGCTCATAGATGTAGAGGGATGGACGCACAGGCCGCTCTGCGAGATACACCTTCTTATGGAGCCTTTCATCTTTCCTTTCAACGGTGAGGGTTACGATCATTGGATTGTTAAGGGATGATAAAATTCTCTGAATATCGAAAACTGTGGATACTGCAACCTCATTCACTTCCCGTATTACATCGCCCTTTGCAATCTGGCTTACACTTGCAGGGCTATTTGGAGCTATGTACTCTACGGTCAGGTCCTTCCCTTCCTCCCCGATGGAACATCCGATCCAGCTCCTCTTTACCTCCCCGCCTTTGTAAAGCCTGTGCATAATGGAGAGGGCTTGATTCGAGGGAATGGCGAAATTGAGATTCTCGTAGTTCTTTAAACCTGCAAAAGCAACACCCACCAGGTACCCATCGCCCGTTATCAGCGCTCCCCCACTGTTTCCAGGGTTCAACGCTGCATCAATCTGAACGATGTTCCCTATCTGAAGCAGCGGCCGATCGATGGAGCTCACAACCCCCGATGTCACCGTATTCGTGAGGCCTACAGGGTTCCCAATCGCCATGACAGAATCGCCCTGTTTCAGTGCATCGGAATCTCCAATGCGGATGAAGCTCTCCATCTGCTTCTCTATCTTGAGAAGGGCAAGGTCGTATACAAGGTCATACCCGACGACCTTCGCAACGAACCGAACATTTTCATCCCTTCCCGGTATCACATACACCCTGGAATACCCCTCATAGGTCGGGTCCACACTCGACTCAATGATATGGTAATTTGTGAGAATGTAACCCTCCCTATCGATAACGATGCCTGTGCCAAGGTCCTGGTCGGGCACTCCCATCCCACCCTTTGTTTTTATACCCCTGTCAACGATAATCTTAACGCTGCTTTTGACAGTCTCCTCAATTGCCTTACCTGTACTGCTGTACTTCTCCTTTATCTGATCGGCAAGTAAAGAAATCCTCTCCTGCAGCTCAGCGTGGCGCAGACCCTGCTCACCTTGAAAAGCTGCAGAACCAGCCTTTGCCTCCAGCCGGCCGAGATACTTACGCGCCAGAACGGGATTACCCCTTTCGTAGAAGAGCTCAATAAGCGCCTCATCAACTGATGTATCCTTTGAAAGATCGTCCAGATATATGAGCCACGAAGCCCTATCCAGTTCCACCATCCCGCCAAGATCGGCTTCAATGAAACGCTGGAGAAAATTATTCAAATCCTGCCTGTAGGCTCTCAGATCTTCATCCGGTATGGTGTGCACGAGTAGATTGATCATTGAATAGGTGTATTCGATCTGGGGAAGCCTTTTGCCTTCTTTCTCGAACTCCTGTATCTTTTCTCTGTAAAGGGTGACCAGCTCATCTACCAGATCCTCTTTTCTCTCATCAGCACTGCAGTTAACAAACTCGATGTAACTGCGTGCAGCACCGAAAAAATCACCCTTATTGCGGTAGTCGTAAAACTCATCGAGTACCTTATTCTCCACTCTCTGGATAATGCGGCTCTCCCGGGGCCCGAATGAGATGCAGGAAGAGAGGGTAAAAACCAGAAGAAAAAGGAATGGAGATATCTTGTTCAAGCGTTTCCCTTTCACAATCCGTCGAGTAATGTTAACAGGAAGATACGCTCGGAATCAGGGAATAATTTTGATAACCTTCAATGGTTGCCTGAATCAGCAGTATTAACTAGAACATAATACTCCTGATGTAAAAATGCAACAACCACAAAAGGCTTGACGGCCCACCACCAGCATGAGTATAGTGAGCGTACCCTACTCTTGTGGAGGACAGGATGAAACAGATCAATTTCGCACTCACCGGCCACACCTCGGTTGGGAAAACCTCCTTCCTTGACACACTCCTGTATGACGCCGGGGCAGTTGACACAATCGGTAGGGTCAACGATGGAAAATCCCTCAGCGATTATGATGAAGAAGAGATAAAACGGAAGATATCAATTAATTCGTCGGTATTCACCGTGCCGTACAACAATATCATGTTGAACATCATCGATACACCCGGCTCCTCCGACTTTGTCGGAGAGGTGGTCTCCTCGCTGTACGGGATCGATTCCATTCTTCTTCTTGTAGATGCGGTGAGCGGCGTTGAAATAGAGACAGCCAAGATATGGTCAAGAACAAAGGCAATGGGTCTTCCCGTTATGATTTTCCTTAACAAGATGGATAAGGAGAGGGCCGACTGCGGACAGGCCATCGAGCACATCAGAAAAAACCTGCGGATGAAGGTCCTGCCCCTCCAGCTTCCTGTGGGTCAGGAGAGCAATTTCAGGGGAGTGGTGGATCTAATCAAAATGAAAGCATTCGTGTATGACGGACCTGGAAAGAAGGGAAAGGAGCAGGACATCCCAGCCGAGTTGAAGGATGAGGCGGAGTCGCTGAGAAACGATATTATAGAGAGCGCTGCTGAATCAGGTGATGAGCTTACCGAGAAGTACCTCGAGGGAGAATCCTTGACAGAGGAAGAGATAGTGAGCGGTATAAAGGAGCAGATCAGCCGGGGAGCAGTGGTCCCACTCTTCCTCGGCTCCTCTACGGCAAACAGGGGGATCACAGAAGCGCTTGATCTTGTCACCCTTCTTGCCCCTCCCTCGAATTACAACGGGAAGATAAAAGCTTTTGACGCAAACAACCGATCAAAGGAAGTTGAGAGGGCAAAGAGCAGAGATTCAGAGTTTACAGGCCTCGTATTCAAAACGGTCATCGACCAGTTCGCCGGAAAAATCACCTTTCTCAGAGTGCTGACAGGCGTACTGCATCCGGAGGAGGATGTCTTAAACACGACAAAGGATAGAAAGGAACGCCTTTCAAAGCTTGGCAGCCCCTTCGGTAAAATACAGAAACCCCTCGCCAGGGATGCCGAAGAGGGGGACATCGTTGTGCTTACAAAGCTACCCTATGCCGAGACCGGCGACACCCTATGCGCCCTTTCAAAACCCATTGTTCTTCCCCCTATGGGTTTCCCCCATCCCGTGCATAGCGTCGCAATAAGGGCAAAGAATAAAAAAGAGGATGACAAGCTAAACTCACTACTCCAGAGGGCGGCGGAAGAGGACATATCCTTCCATATAAACTACAACAAAGAAACAAGGCAGACCGTCATATCGGGGATGGGTGAGCTGCAGTTCAACATCATCCTTTCGCGGATCAAGGGAAAATACGGGATTGACTTTGTAACATCAACTCCCCTGATAGCCTACAGGGAAACGATTCAGATGCCTGCCAAGGCCGATTACAAGCACAAGAAGCAAACTGGCGGCCACGGTCAGTACGGGGAGGTATATCTTGAGGTCGAACCGCTTCCCAGAAGCGCCGGATTCGAATTCGCTGACAGGATTGTTGGCGGCGTCATACCGAAAGGGTACATCCCGGGCGTTGAAAAGGGGGTACGCGAGGCGCTGGAAGACGGGGTGCTTGCAGGATACCCGGTCGTCGATGTGCGAGCTTCCCTCGTCTTTGGATCATACCACGAGGTTGACTCTTCAGAGCTCTCTTTTAAGATTGCGGGACGTCAGGCATTCAAGCTCGCAATGGCAAATGCAAATCCCACCCTCCTTGAACCCATCATGAACCTCAATGTCTACGTGAACGACCAGTACACCGGTGATATCATAAGCGACCTCAACTCGAAAAGAGGAAGGGTGCTCGGTATCGACAACATCGGTGGAGGCATTCAGCTAATCAGGGCAAAGGCGCCGCAGGCAGAGCTCCTCAAGTACTCCATCGAGCTCAGGTCCATGACCTCGGGGACCGGCTCCTTCGAAATGGATTTCTCCCACTATGAGCCGATAGGTGGAAAAATTGCTGCGGACGTGATAAATGAGACGAAACGTAGGAAGGAGGCTGAAGCAAAGGAGAAGTAGGTCTCGATACAGTTGTGGTCGTTAATCACAGGGGAAGCAGAGGCAGAATGATAGGACTGATCCAGCGCGTTAGCCGGGCAGAGGTCTGGGTCGATAACGAATGCATATCAAAAATAGGGGAAGGCTTACTGCTTCTTGCAGGCATTGCTCAGGACGATGGCATGGAGGATGCAGCATACCTGGCCCGAAAAACGGCCAACCTCAGAATATTCAACGACGGAAAAGGAAATCTCAACCTCTCTCTTCTCGACACAGGCGGAGAGGTTCTGGTCGTTTCCCAGTTCACCCTGCTTGGTGACACGAGAAAGGGAAGGAGACCCTCTTTCACTGAAGCTGCCCCACCTAAGGAGGCGGAGGTATTGTACAGGGTACTCATCGATGAGCTGAAGAGGCAGGGCATCACCGTAAAGGAGGGAAAGTTCCAGGCGATGATGGATGTCAGGCTTACAAACAGAGGTCCCGTGACAATCATTATAGACTCAAGAGAAAAAGGCATTCACTACCACCAGATTGCAAAATCTTGAAAAAATGTTCACGTGAAACAGCATGGAACTGATCACTCAAACCCTCGGCATACTGGCTGCAAACTGCTACATTCTGCGCAACGACCGCGAAGCGCTCGTTATCGACCCGGGGGGTAACCCGGAGATGATTCTGCCTCTCATTGGAAAGAGGCGGCTTGTGTACATTGTTAATACTCACGGCCATTACGATCACATTGCCGCAAACAATGACCTCAAGGCCCGATACGACACGAGGCTTGCTGTGGGCGAGGAGGATTACCCGATGCTCATGAACCCCGAGCTGAACCTCTCCCTCATGGTTGACGCTCCATTTATTTCAATCGTCCCCGACATCATCCTCCATGATGGAGATACCCTTCTCTACGAGGGCAGGAAGCTTGAGATCATCCACACACCCGGACACACGAGGGGAAGTATCTGCATCAGACTGGATAATATCCTCTTTTCGGGAGATACGCTATTTTACCACTCGGTTGGTCGAACCGATCTTCCGACCGGCTCATCGGAGGACCTGAAGAGGAGCATATTAACCCGGCTCTATACTCTTCCGGACGAGACAAAGGTCTACACTGGACACGGGGAAGATACCCTCATAGGGGAGGAGAAAAAGTACAATGAGTTCGTAAGGGCGTAATTTTTTTCCTTGACTTTT